>CANNRV010000037.1 GCA_947508145.1 Comamonadaceae bacterium | reverse complement strand
TTAGAGCAGCGCATCATTGACTCCATGCCTGCTATCGAGCGCTGGTTCCGCATGGAATGGATGGAGCACACACCGCCGTTTTATTCCTCGGTCGATATTCGCAATGCTGGCTTCAAGCTGGCACCGGTGGACACCAATTTGTACCCCGGTGGCTGGAACAACCTCACAACCGAAATGCTGCCTTTGGCGGTGCAAGCGGCGATGGCGGCGATTGAAAAAATCTGCCCTGAAGCCCGCAATCTTTTATTGATCCCCGAGAACCACACACGCAATACGTTTTATTTGAGCAATGTGGCGCAACTCGCGCGCATCTTCAACATGGCTGGTTTGAATGTTCGCATTGGCTCTATCAACCCGGACATCAAAGAAAACACCTCCTTCGAATTGCCCAACGGCGACACCGTGCTGTTGGAGCCGGTGATACGCAGCAAAACCCGCCTGGGTTTGAAAGACTTTGACCCGTGCACGATTTTGTTGAACAACGATTTGAGCGCAGGCATTCCGGGCATCCTTGAGGACTTGCACGAGCAACACCTGTTGCCACCCTTGCATGCAGGTTGGTGTGTGCGTCGCAAAAGCGTGCACTTTGCGAATTACGAGGAAGTGTCCAAGCGCTTTGGCAAGATGATCGGCATTGACCCTTGGTTGATCAACCCCATGTTCAGCCATTGCGGTGAAGTGAATTTCGCTGAGGGCACGGGCATGGAATGTCTGACCACCAACGTCGACGCATTGCTGACCAAGATCCGGCGCAAATACAAAGAATTCGGTATCCACGAAAAACCGTTTGTGATTGTCAAAGCCGACAACGGCACCTATGGCATGGGAATCATGACCGTGCGCGATGTCAAAGACTTGGAAGTGCTCAACCGCAAAACCCGCAACAAAATGAGCGTGGTCAAGGATGGCCAAGAGGTCAACCAGGTCATCATTCAAGAAGGCGTGCAAACCAATGAGCGCATCAATGATGCGGTGGCCGAGCCCGTGGTCTACATGATGGACCGTTATGTCGTCGGCGGCTTTTACCGTGTTCATGCCGAACGCGGCATTGATGAAAACTTGAATGCACCGGGTTCCAGCTTTGTGCCTTTGGCTTTCGAGCAAAGCGCCCACACCCCGCAGCCCGGCATGAAACCGGGGGCCAGCGCCCCTAACCGGTTTTACATGTATGGCGTGATTGCGCGTTTGGCCATGCTGGCCGCGAGTTACGAATTGGAATCGACAGACCCGGATGCAGAGGTATACGAGTAATAAATAACTCGTTTACCAAAGGACGGAATCGTTAAACTCTGCCCTTCCTTGATTACCGGTACGGCGGCTGTATGTCGCTTGATGTTGTATGAGCGAAGCAATCAGCCAGGACCACCACCAATCTTCATTGGCGGGTTTGACCTTAGGCGCCATCGGCGTGGTTTACGGGGACATCGGCACCAGTGTGCTGTACTCCATCAAAGAGGTGTTCGGTTCCGGCCACGTGGCATTCACGCCGGATAACGTTTACGGCATTTTGTCGATTTTCTTTTGGACACTCACGTTTATCGTGTCCCTCAAATACGTGACCTTGGTGCTGCGGGCCGACAACAACGGCGAAGGCGGCTTGGTGGCCATGCTGGCGTTGGCCTCTTCATCCGTGCGCGATAAACCGCGTTTGCGCAGCGTGTTGCTGGTGGTCGGTATTTTTGGCACCTGTTTGTTTTATGGCGATGGTGTGATCACACCAGCCATTTCCGTCTTGTCAGCAGTTGAAGGCTTGGAAGTGGTGTCGCCGAGTTTTAAAAAGGCAGTGATCCCGCTGACGCTGGTGATTTTGTTGTGCCTGTTCTGGGTGCAAAAGCGCGGCACCGGTGGCATTGGCAAATTTTTCGGGCCGATCACCATGGTTTGGTTCGCAGCGATTGCGGTCTTGGGGCTGTATCACATCGTCGGCCATCCTGAAATTTTGTGGGCCATCAGCCCGCATTACGCGGTCATGTTTATTTGGAACCAACCGTTCACCGCTTTTATTATTTTGGGCGCGGTGGTCTTGTGTGTCACAGGTGGCGAAGCGCTGTATGCAGACATGGGGCATTTCGGTAAAAAGCCTATCCGTTTGGCCTGGTTTGCCATCGTCATGCCGTGTTTGACTTTGAATTATTTTGGCCAAGGTGCGCTGCTGTTGAGCGACCCGTCAGCGGTGGACAACCCGTTCTTCAATATGGCCCCTGATTGGGCCTTGGTGCCTCTGGTGATATTGGCCACCGCCGCTACCGTCATCGCTTCTCAGGCTTTGATCACCGGCGCATTCAGCGTGACCAAGCAGGTCATTCAACTCGGCTTTTTGCCGCGACTGCAAATTCTGCATACCAGCGCCAAAGACACCGGCCAGATTTACATGCCCTTGGTGAACTGGGGCTTGTTTGTGGTCATTGTGCTGGCGGTGGTGATGTTCAAAACCTCCAGCAACCTGGCCGCTGCTTACGGTATTGCGGTGTGCACTGACATGCTGATCACTACCGTGCTGACGTTTTTTGTGATTCGCTATGCATGGAAATACCCGCTGTGGTTGTGCATTGCGACTACCTCTGTGTTTTTCGTGGTCGATCTGGCGTTTTGGAGCTCCAACCTGTTGAAGCTGGCCGACGGCGGCTGGTTCCCCTTGTTCATCGGCGGCTTGATCTTGACGCTGATGCTGACCTGGCGCGATGGCCGGTCTTTGTTGCACCACAAAACGCGCGATGAAGCCATGGACTTGAGCTCGTTTCTGTCTGCTTTGTTCTTGGCGCCACCCACCCGGGTGGAAGGCGTGGCGGTGTTTTTGACATCAGAAGACGGCATCGTGCCCAACGCCATGCTGCACAACTTGAAACACAACAAAGTCTTGCATGCGCAAAACCTGTTTGTCACGGTGCGCAACCACGAGGTGCCATGGATCGCCAGTGACAAGCGAATTGAGGTGCAAGACCTGGGACACCAATGCTGGCAGGTGATGGCGCACTATGGTTTCATGGATGACCCGGACGTGCCGTTTGCCTTGTCCTTGCTCAGAGGTCAGGTCGGCGAACTCAACGCCATGAACACCAGCTACTTCCTCTCGCGCGACAGCATTGTGCCGACGGTGGGCGGCGGCATGTCGCAATGGCGAGAAAAACTGTTTGCGCAGATGTACCTGAATGCCAGTGCAGCAGCTGACTTTTTGAACTTGCCCAGCAACTCCGTGGTGGAAATGGGCAGCAAAATCGAAATTTAAGCGAGTCATCCACCGACAGGGCCGCTGACTGTTAACCTAGAGCGTATGAACATTCTGTTTGTTTGCGATCCCTTGTCTTCATTCCACATAGAAAAAGACAGCACGTTCACCATGATGCGTGAGGCGCAAAAGCGCGGTCATGCCGTCTGGGCTTGCGGCACTGCCGATGTGTTTTGGCAAAGCACAGGCGTGGTTGCCGCGCAGATGCAAGCCATCAGTTTGACGGGTGACCCGCAAGATTGGTTCAGCGTGTCAGCGCAAGAAACACGCGCATTGCACAGCATGAGCGCGGTCATCATGCGCTTAGACCCACCGTTTGACAGCGAGTATTTTTATGCCACGCACCTGCTCAGCCAGGCCGAGCGCGAAGGTGCCCGCGTGTTCAACAGCCCGCTGGCATTGCGCGAGCACCCGGAAAAACTGTCCTTGATGGAGTTCCCGTCATTTGCCAGCCCTACGCTGGTGACCCGCAGCCCGCAAGCGATCCGCGAATTTCATCTTCAGCACCAAGACATCATCCTGAAGCCGTTGGACGGCATGGGCGGCATGGGCATTTACCGTGTCAAGGCTGACGGTTTGAACCTGGGCAGCATCATTGAGTCTTTGAACCGCGACGGCAGCACCAGTGTCATGGTGCAAAAGTTTTTACCGCAGATTGCACATGGCGATAAACGCGTGTTGGTGATTGACGGCGAACCGGTGCCGTTTGCGCTGGCGCGTATTCCACAAGGCAACGAAGTACGCGGCAATTTGGCGGCAGGTGGCAAAGGGGTGGCCCAGCCCTTGAGTGCGCGCGATCTGGAAATTGCACACGCCATCGGACCGGTGTTGGCATCGCGCGGCTTGCTGTTGGTGGGTCTGGACATCATTGGCGACTGCCTGACAGAAATCAATGTGACCAGTCCGACATGCTTCAGAGAAATCACCGATCAAACCGGCTTTGATGTGCCTTCCATGTTCATGAACGCCATCGAGCGCCAACTGGCTGTCTCTGCTTAGCCCATGCCTGATTTTTATACGGCAGTGAACAGGTCATGAAGGTATTTTTAGATCAAGCATTGTTTGAGCCTTATCCCTATGCCGCCAAAGAGCGGTTGGATGCTTTAAAACCATTTGAATATGCGCAAACGCGTAACCATGTGCAAGGCGCAGTCAGCATGTTGTCGCCCTATTTGACCCATGGTTTGTTGACGATTCCAGAGGTGGCCGAGCAGATGTACCGGGTGCACAAGATGGGGGCGCAGCACAAATTCATTTTCGAGTTGGCCTGGCGCGAATATTTTCAGCATGTGCATCACGCATTGGCTGATGCAATTGATCGCAACCTGCACGATGGCGTGTTGCCGGACGATGCCTACAGCATGCAGATGCCGCCGGATGTCAGAACCGGTGCGACCGGCGTGCCGGTGATTGACCAGGCCATCAGACAGCTGTATTTCAACGGTTATGTGCACAACCACGCCCGCTTGTGGCTGGCCAGCTACCTGGTGCATATCCGCAAAGTGCACTGGCGGGCGGGCGCCGACTGGATGTACAGCCATTTGTTGGATGGCGATGTGGCCAGCAATTATTTGAGCTGGCAGTGGGTGGCCGGCACCGCCAGCAGCAAACCCTATTTGTTCAATGCAGGCAATGTGGCGGCGAACGCTGGTGAAGCCTGGCACAGCCCAAACACGGTGATAGACCAAAGCATGGACATCATTGACATGATTGCCCGCAGCCGGGCCACCTTCACCCAGGCCTCACGCGCCTTTGCAGCGGTGGAAGAGCCCGAAACCTTGGATCGTCCGCCCGAGGTGGTGGACATGCCCGCTGCCGGTCTGGCGGCTGACAAATTGATCGGGCGTGATGTCTGGTGGATCCATCCCTGGGCGCTGACAGACAAGCCGCCTGCGGCCCTGCCCGCAGATGCCATGCGGGTAGCGGCATGCTGGCATGAATGGACCTTGCAACGCCCGTGGAGCAAGATGCGCTGGCTGTTTGTGGCCAAAGGCATGCACCATCTGGCTTCACATTGCTGGTTTGAGGACGCAGAGCGATTGAGCGAGATATTCAGCAAGGCCAAGACGGTGCATGTATGGGACCACGCTTGCTTGCCGCACTGGGAAGGCGTGAACTGGGTGCGCCACAGTCCGCCGCGTCTGTGGCCGGCGCAGGAAGAACATTGCGCTTCGTTTTCTGCTTGGTGGAGCAAGGTCAACCGCTACCGATTGACCTTGCCGCAGTTGTTAAGGCGGGTGGCTTGATAACTTAAGCCGCCGCTTTCACCTTCAAGCGCCACGCATGCAGCAAGGGCTCGGTATAGCCGCTGGGTTGCGCCATGCCTTGGAACACCAGGTCGGTGGCTGCCAGATAAGCCTTGGATGTTGTGAAATGCCAGGCCATGGGTTGGTACAGCGAGTCACCCGCGTTTTGTTTGTCCACCACGGCGGCCATGCGCTCAAACGTGGCGGTAACCTGAGCTTCGCTGACCACGCCGTGCTTTAGCCAGTTGGCAATATGCTGGCTGGAAATACGCAGCGTGGCGCGGTCTTCCATCAAGCCGACATTGTGAATATCCGGCACTTTGGAGCAGCCCACGCCCTGGTCGATCCAGCGCACCACATAGCCCAGAATGCCTTGCACGTTGTTGTCCAGCTCTTGCTGCTTGTCGGCTTCGCTCCAATTGGCTTTGGCAACCACGGGCACGGTCAACAGGTCTTTCAACAGAGAAGCACGCTGCTTGTCTGCATCGACTTTTTCCAGTTCTTTTTGCACATCGCTGACCAGTACCTGGTGGTAGTGCATGGCGTGCAGGGTGGCGGCAGTGGGGCTGGGCACCCAGGCGGTGTTGGCACCCGCTTTGGGGTGCGCGATTTTTTGCTCCATCATGGCTTTCATCAAATCCGGCATGGCCCACATGCCTTTGCCGATTTGCGCCTTGCCACGCAGCCCGCAGGACAGGCCGACCAGCACATTGTTTTTTTCATAAGCGGCGATCCAGGCGCTGCTCTTCATATCGCCTTTGCGCAGCATAGGACCGGCATGCATGGCGGTGTGCATTTCGTCGCCGGTGCGGTCCAGGAAGCCGGTGTTGATGAAGGCCACGCGGCTGGCAGCCGCAGCGATACAGGCTTTGAGGTTGACGCTGGTGCGGCGTTCCTCGTCCATGATGCCCAGCTTCACTGTGCTGTCGGGCAAGCCCAGAATTTGCTCAACACGACCGAACAGCTCGGAGGCAAAAGCCACTTCTGCGGGGCCGTGCATTTTGGGTTTGACGATGTAGACGGAGCCGGTGCGTGAATTGCGAATGCCGTTGGCACCGTGGCCTTTCAAATCGTGCAGGGCAATCGTGGTGGTGACCATGGCATCCATGATGCCTTCGGGGATTTCGTGTGTGTGGCCGTCGGCACCGTCATACAGAATGGCCGGGTTGGTCATCAAATGGCCGACATTGCGCAAGAACAGCAGCGAGCGGCCATGCAGTTTGACCTCGGTATTGCCTTTGGGCGAGTGGTAAACCCGGTCCGGGTTCAGGCCGCGTTTGAAACTGTGTCCGCCTTTCCTCACGTCTTCGGTCAGCGTGGCTTTCAAAATACCCAGCCAGTTGCTGTAGGCCAGCAGTTTGTCTTCGGCATCCACCGCTGCCACTGAATCTTCCAGATCCAAAATGGTGGACAGCGCGGCTTCGACCACCAAATCGCTCATGCCTGCTGGGTCTGTTGCGCCAATCGGGCTTGTCGGGTTGATTTGAATATCTAAGTGCAAGCCGTTGTGCACCAGCAGCACGGAAGAGGGGTGTGCTGCATCGCCTTGGTAGCCGACGAATTGTTTGGGGTCTGCCAGCGCGGAGGTCTTGCCGCCTTTCAAACTCACCACCAATGCGCCTTTGACCACGGCATAGCCGGTGGAGTCGATATGAGAGCCTTTCTTCAACGGCACGGTGCGGTCCAACACGTAGCGGGCGTACTCAATCACTTTGGCACCGCGTTTCTCGTTGTAGCCCGGGCCTTTGGCGCATCCGTTGTCTTCAGAGATGACATCGGTGCCATACAACGCGTCATACAGCGAACCCCAGCGGGCGTTGGCGGCATTCAAAGCGTAACGGGCGTTCAAAATCGGCACCACCAATTGCGGGCCCGCTTGCAAAGCCAGTTCTGCGTCGACGTTGGCGGTGGTGGCTTTGACTTTGCCGGGCACTGGCACCAAATAGCCGATGTCATGCAAAAACGCCTGGTAAGCCTTCATGTCTGTGACCGGGCCGGGGTGGGCGCTGTGCCATTGGTCGAGTTCGGTTTGCAAACGGTCACGTTCAGCCAGCAAGGCCTTGTTTTTCGGTGCCAGGTCTTGCACCAACTGGTCAAAACCCTTCCAGAAAGTCACGCTGGACACGCCTGTGCCCGGCAACACATGCTGGTCAATAAAGTTGTACAAAGGGGTGGCCACATGGAGTTTGTAGAGTGAGGTGCGCTGTGTCATGCAAGGCTTTCAAGTAATCAAATGGGTCGTTCCGGCCAATCGCCGATAATTTTCTATTTTAGGAGGTGGGAAGTGACTGGGGATTTTGACGGCTTGCCAGTTCCCAGACTGCATCTATTCCCGCCATGTGCAATCCGGTGCGTAAGCGCCAACGTGAGTTCTGTTGCCCTGAGACTCAGGGCAAAGAAAACGCTTTATTGATCGTTTGTTCATGCAACAGGTTCAGCAAGATCTGCTGTCGGCTTTGACCGCTGCGTTGGAAGCGGTGTCGCCCGGCAGCGGTAACAAGGCCAAGTTTGAAACGCCCAAAGTGGCATCCCATGGTGATTGGGCGGTGACCGCTGCTATGCAATTGGCCAAGCCCTTGGGGCGCAATCCGCGCGAACTCGGTGAACAACTGCGCACATCGCTGCTGGCTTCTGAAGCAGGACAGCGTTGGCTGTTGGCGATTGAAGTGGCCGGGCCGGGTTTTTTGAATTTGCGGCTCAAGCCCGAGGCCAAGCAACAGGTGGTGCGTGAAGTCTTGCAAGCGGGTGCGCAATTTGGCGTTCACGCAAAACATGGACAAAAATTGCTGGTTGAATTCGTGTCAGCCAACCCGACCGGACCTTTGCACGTGGGCCACGGCAGGCAGGCTGCTTTGGGAGACGCGATTTGCAATTTGTTTGACACCCAAGGCTGGTCGGTGCACCGCGAGTTTTATTACAACGATGCCGGTGTGCAAATCCAAACCCTGGCCACCTCTACCCAATGCCGCGCCAACGGCTTGAAGCCTGACGACACCGGTTGGCCGGAAAACGCCTACAACGGCGACTACATCGCGGATATTGCAAAAGATTTTTTAGCCAAGGCAACCGTCACAGCGGATGACCGCGAATTCACGGCCAGCGGCGATGTGAACGATTTAGCCAATATCCGTGACTTTGCCGTGGCCTATTTGCGCCGCGAACAAGACTTGGACTTGAAAGCCTTTGACGTCAAGTTTGACCACTATTATTTAGAGTCCAGTTTGTATACCGATGGCCGGGTCGAGCGTGCGGTGGCCAGTTTGCAAGCATCAGGACACACTTACGAACAAGACGGTGCGCTGTGGTTGCGCTCCACTGAATTTGGCGACGACAAAGACCGCGTCATGCGCAAGTCTGATGGCAGTTACACCTATTTCGTGCCGGATGTCGCGTATCACCTGGCCAAATGGGAGCGCGGTTTCACCAAGGTCATCAATATCCAGGGCACTGACCACCACGGCACCATCGCCCGGGTGCGTGCCGGTGTGCAAGCGGCCTCTGTCCAACAGGGTTTGCATATTCCGCAAGGCTACCCCGACTACGTGCTGCACACCATGGTGCGTGTGATGCGCGGCGGCGAGGAAGTAAAGATTTCCAAACGAGCCGGCAGTTACGTCACTTTGCGCGATTTGATCGAATGGACCAGCAAAGACGCAGTGCGTTTCTTTTTGCTCAGCCGCAAAGCCGATACCGAGTATGTGTTTGATGTGGATTTGGCGCGTGCCAAAAACAACGAAAACCCGGTGTACTACGTGCAGTATGCGCATGCGCGCATCTGGTCGATTTTGAACACGTGGCAAACCCAATCACAACAAGCTTTGCATGAACTGCTAAATGTCGACCTCACGCCGCTGGACAGCGCACCGGCGCAAGCGCTGATGATGTTGCTCTCGCGTTACCCGCAGATGCTGGCGCAGGCCTGTGCCGATTTGGCCCCGCATGATGTGACGTTTTATTTGCGCGATTTGGCCGCCACTTATCACAGCTATTACGATGCAGAGCGGATTCTGGTGGACGATGTCAGCACCAGAGACGCCCGCGTGGCGCTGGTCAGGGCCACCGCCATGGTGTTGTCAAACGGATTGGCGTTACTCGGCGTGAATGCGCCGCAAAGCATGTAAAGGACAGGTATGGCAGATTTTTTCTCGCAGCGCGGCAACACCTTAGTGGGCTTCATCCTCGGCTTGGTGGTCGGACTGACGGTGGCTTTGGGGGTGGCGATTTATGTCACCAAAGTGCCGATCCCGTTTTTGAACAAAGGCTTGACCCGCAACGCCGAACAGGATGCGGCAGAAGAAAAAAAGAACAAGGACTGGGACCCGAACGCGCCTTTGTATGGCAAAACGCCCGCGCCAGGCAATGCGGCAGAGCCCGCCAAGCCGACAAAACCCGCTGAGCCGGTTGCGCCGACAACGCCTGCCACGCCCGCATCTTCCGATCCTTTGGGCGATCTGGCCATCAGCAAATCACAACAAGCAGACGCGTTTTATTACTTTGTCCAGGTGGGTGCTTTTCGCGCCAGCGAAGAGGCCGAAAGTCAGCGTGCCAAACTGGCTTTAGGCGGGTTCGATCCGGCCATCACCCAACGCGAACAAGACGGCAAGATCATCTACAGAGTGCGGGTCGGTCCTTACGACAGTAAATCGCAGGCCGAGCAAATCCAAGCCCAACTCAAGTCCAATAAATTCGAATCGGCACTGATTCGGGTACAACGCTGATACTGAAAGGCCATTCCATGAAACGCAGAGATTTCTCCACCCTCGCCACCGCCGCATTGACCAGCGCCTGGCTGTCGCCATGGGAAGCGGCCATGGCGCAAGGCAATAACTACAAAGCAGGCACCGATTACATGGTGTTGCAAAAGCCACTGCCCACAGATGTGGCCAAGGGCAAAATCGAAGTCTTGGAATTCTTTTGGTACAACTGCCCGCACTGCAATGCGTTTGAACCTGCGTTGAGTGCATGGGCCAAAAAACTGCCCAAAGACGTTGAGCTCAAACGCGTGCCTGTGCGTTTTCGCGAAGATTTTGAAGCTCAGCAACGCGCCTACTACGTGCTTGAAGCACTGGGCAAGGTTGAAGAACTGCAAGGCAAGATGTTTGCCGCCATCCATGTGGAAAAACAAAACTTGGCCAAGCTCGACACTTTGGTGGTCTGGGCCGAGAAAAACGGCATCCCCGGTGCCAAGTTCACCGAACTGTTTAATTCTTTCTCCGTGGTCGGCAAAGCGCGTCGCGCCGCCCAACTACAAGAACAGTTCAAGGTAGAGGGCGTTCCCGCCTTGGGCATTGCCGGTCGCTACTACGTTGACGGCAGCCTGGCCGGTTCCATGGAAAGAGCCTTGCAGATCACTGACCACTTGCTTGCTGAGATTCGCAAAGGTCATTGAGGGAATTGCTTGCCATTACCTCTACAATGCGCTGAATTCCTTAAATCACAGCAATTTTCGTGCCTTGAAAAATACACTCATCTTCATCGTTTTATTGTTGGCAGCGCCTGTTGCAGTTTGGGCTGAAAAGGCCGACCGGCAAAAACCTATCAATGTCGAGGCTGACAACCTGGACCACGATGAACTCAAGCAAACCAGCATATTCACCGGCAAAGTGCTGGCGACCAAAGGCACCATCATCATGCGAGGTGACCGCATTGAGGTGCGACAGGACCCGGATGGCTACCAATACGGCACGATCAAGCCATTGAGCGGACAACTGGCTTTTTTCCGGCAAAAGCGCGAAGGCGCGAATGAGTGGATCGAGGGTGAAGCCGAGCGCATAGATTACGACGGCAAGGCGGACCGCTTAACCCTGCTGGGCCGCGCTGACTTCAAACGTTACCGGGGCACGGTGTTGAGTGACCAGATCACCGGCCAACGCATCATTTATGAAAACCTGAGCGATCAGTTCACGGTGGACGGCGTGGTCGGCGGGGTCAAACCAGCCAATGGTTCCGGCCGAGTGCGCGCCGTGCTGACACCCAAGCCTAACGACGAGGCCAGCAAGTGACTTCACACCCTGCTGCCACCGGCCAGTTAGAGGTGCGGCATTTACAGAAATCCTATACAGGTCGCCAAGTGGTGCAGGACGTGTCGATCACGGTCAGCAAAGGCGAAGTGGTCGGTTTGCTGGGACCCAATGGCGCAGGTAAAACCACTTCTTTCTACATGATCGTCGGCCTGGTGCGGGCCGATGCGGGTTTTATTTCCATTGACGGTATTCCGGTAGAGCATTTGCCTATTCATAAGCGTGCCAGCATGGGGCTGAGTTACCTGCCACAGGAAGCATCGATATTTCGCAAACTCAATGTTGCCGACAACGTGCGTGCGGTGCTGGAGTTACGGGTCGACGACAAAGGCCGGGGTTTGGCTCCTGCGGATATCGAGTTGCGCTTGACCCATTTGTTGCAGGAATTGCGTATCGAGCATTTGCGCGATTCGTCTGCGCTGTCCCTCTCCGGCGGCGAGCGCCGACGGGTGGAGATCGCCAGGGCATTGGCCTCCGAGCCCAGATACATTTTGTTGGATGAGCCGTTTGCAGGCATCGACCCGATAGCCGTGCTTGAAATTCAGCGCATCATCAGCTTTCTCAAGTCCAAGGGCATTGGTGTATTGATCACCGACCACAATGTGCGCGAAACCTTAGGCATCTGCGACCACGCCAGCATCATCAGCGAAGGCCGGGTGCTGGCTGAAGGTAAGCCGCAGGACATCATTCAAAACCCAGAGGTACGGCGGGTGTACCTGGGTGAAAACTTCCGCATGTGAGGCTGAGGACGCAGTATGAAGCAAGGCCTCTCACTGCGCGTCTCGCAACATCTGGCTCTCACGCCGCAGCTCCAACAATCCATCCGTTTGCTGCAACTCTCCACGCTGGAGTTGAGCCAGGAAATCGAACAAATGCTGGACGACAACCCGTTTCTTGAAAAAGAAATGGAAGACCTGGCTCCGCGTGAAGATTTCGGACTGGATAAGCAAGATGCAGTGGCGGCCTCAAGCGAAACCGACAATGACTCAGATACTTGGGACGGCCCCATGGACCGGGTCAGCGAGGTGCGTGTTGAGACGGCCAGCGAAGCATCTGACGCGCCTCTGGACGCGGCAGGCGTGGCTGAAAGCTGGGACGGCGACGGCAGCGTGGATTTCTCGCCGGACGACAGCGAGTGGGGCGGCGATGCCCCGGCACGCAACAACACCAATAACGACGATGAAAAAGCGCAGGCCACTGAACTGGCGCGCAACCAGGAATCGCTGACCGCGTTTTTGCACCGGCAGGCCTTGTCATTGCGGCTGGACGACACCGACCGGGCGGCCTTGCGTTTTCTCATCGAGTCATTGAATGACGATGGCTATTTAGAAGACAGTTTTCAGACGCTGGCGGAAAGCCTGGCCGGTGACGACCTGGAGCAATGCGAGGAATTGGTGCACCGTTTTCAAGTGGCCTTGGGTTT
>CANNRV010000036.1 GCA_947508145.1 Comamonadaceae bacterium | reverse complement strand
GCAGTGAAAAAGGTACAAAAAAACGCCCGCAGGCGTTTTTGATGGAGAGACTTGCAGCCAGGGTGACAGCGGCCAGTGGCTTAAGCCATGAACACCGCAATGAAGGCCAGTAAAAAAATCAAGACTGCGCCGCCTATGGGCAGAACAATAGGCATCAAGGGAACAATAGACTCGACAACATCGGTGGTTTCAGGTGCATGAGAATGGTCAGACATGGCAGTACCTTTGAACGTAAACAGACGGCCATTCTAAAACACCGAGCCTGACCGCAAGCTGTCGGTGAAAATACGGCTTTAAGCTGCCGGGCTCCATCCGGTACTGGACACCTGATATGACTGCATTGACAACCCCCGCTTACACCCGCGCCCAGGCGCTGCCCGACCTGCTTTTGCGGCGCATATTGGTTTTGGACGGGGCCATGGGCACCATGATCCAGCGCTTTAAGCTGAATGAAGCGCAATACCGGGGCGAGGGCTACAGCGGCGCGGGCAGTCAGCAGGATCGTTTCAAAACATTTCACCGTGACATCAAAGGCAATAACGAATTGCTCAGCCTGACCCGCCCGGACATCATTCGGGATATCCACCAAGGCTATCTGGCCGCCGGTGCCGATTTGATTGAAACCAATACCTTCGGGGCCACCACCATCGCCCAGGCGGATTACGACATGGCCGATCTGGCCGATGAAATGAACCTGGCCTCGGCGCGCATCGCCCGCGCGGCCTGCGACACCTATTCCACGCCGGACAAGCCGCGTTTTGCCGTTGGTGCTTTAGGCCCCACGCCCAAAACCGCCAGCATCAGCCCGGATGTGAACGACCCCGGCGCGCGCAATGTGAATTTTGAGGAACTGCGCTTGGCCTACCTGTCACAAGTGCGGGCCCTGGTGCAAGGCGGCGTGGATGTGTTGCTGCTGGAAACCATCTTCGACACCTTGAACGCCAAAGCGGCTTTGTTTGCCATCGATGAGTTTTTCGAAGAAAGCGGCGAGCGCCTGCCTTTGATCATCAGCGGCACGGTCACTGACGCGTCGGGTCGCATACTGAGCGGTCAAACCGTGACCGCGTTCTGGCACAGCGTGCGGCATGCCAAACCGCTGGCCATTGGCTTGAACTGTGCGCTTGGCGCTGCGCTGATGCGCCCTTACATCCAAGAGCTGGCCAAGGTGGCCGGTGACACCTTCATCAGCTGTTACCCGAACGCCGGTCTGCCCAATCCCATGAGTGACACCGGCTTTGATGAAACCCCGGACGTGACCAGCCGATTGCTGCACGAGTTCGCCGCCGAAGGACTGGTGAATATTGTGGGCGGCTGTTGCGGCACCACGCCCGAGCACATCAGCGCCATTGGCGAGGCGGTGACACCGCTCAAGCCGCGCGGCGTGCATCTGGCCAGGTTTGACCGTCAGGCGGCGTGACCACGTCTAAAGCAACAGAAGCCCGCTGTTGTCATGCCCCTATTTCATGACCACATCACTCAGGCTTTATTTGAATTTGCCAGCCCCGGTCGCTCAGTGTGAAGCTTGCGCTTGCTCTATCGCCCGGGCCATGGTTTTGCCCAGCTCCACGCCCCATTGGTCGTAAGCATTGATGCCCCAGATGGCGGCCTGACAAAAGACTTTGTGTTCATACAGCGCCAACAAAGCGCCCAGATGCTGCGGGCTCAGGCTGTCCATCCACAGCGTGTTGCTGGGGATGTTGCCGGGAAAACTGCGGTGCGGTGTCAAACGATCCGCCTGTGACTCAGACAATCCTTCGGCCAGTAATGCCGCCCGGGTTTCTGCGGGGGTGCGTCCCAGCGCCAAGGCCCGCGCCTGTGCCTGCATATTCAGCAACACCACGCGCTGGTGTTCACCTGACAAAGCCAATCCGGTATCGCCAGAGCGCGTGCCTATGAAGTCCATCGGTACCAACTGAGAGCCTTGGTGCAGCAATTGGAAATAGGCATGCTGGCCGTCGTTGCCTAAGCCGCCCCACAACACCGGGGTGGTGGCTACGGTGCAAACGCTGCCATCAATGTGTACGCGCTTGCCGTTGGACTCCATGTCTTGTTGCTGCAAAAAAGCCACCAGCTTGCCCAGCGCCGAGTGATAGGGCGCGACATGGTGGGTGGCCGCACCCAGAAAGTTGCGGTTCCATATGCCCAGCAAGGCCAAGTTCAGTGGCATGTTTTGTTCAGCGGGTGCGTGCAAAAAATGCTCGTCCATGGCGTGTGCGCCTTGCAGCAATTGCAAATAAGCCGCCCGGCCTATGGCCGCTGCCAGCGGCAAGCCGATCGCCGACCACAGCGAGTAACGCCCGCCCACCCAGTCCCAGATGCGAAAGCAGCGTTCAGCCGCCACCGCTTGGGCCTGCGCCAACGCAGGCTGTGCGGTCACCGCCGCCAGGTGGCGGTGCAACTCAGCTGGCGGGCACCCGGCATCTTGCAGCCAGCGCTGTGCAGACGCAAACAAGGTGAGGGTTTCCTGCGTGGTGAAGGTTTTGCTTTGCACGATGAACAAAGTGCGCGAGGCTTGCAGCGGTGCCAGCGTGGTGGCCAGGCTCCAGGCATCCACGTTAGACACATAGTGCAGGCGAACCGGTTGTGTGAGCTTGTTCAACCGCGCCAAGGCTTCGGTGGCCATGCGCGGCCCCAGGTCAGAGCCGCCGATGCCCAGGTTCACCACATCTGTGATGGCCTCGCCGCCAAAGCCTGTGCAGTCACCGGCACGCAGTTGTTCGGCGAAATCGCAGTAGCGGTTTAGCTCATCCGCCACCTCGCGGGAAATGGCTTGGCCCCAAGGCGGATCGGCTTGTCCGCTGCCGCGCAAGGCCACGTGCAACACCGCCCGGCCCTCGGTGCGGTTGATGGCCTCGCCCCGGAACATGGCCAGTGCTTGCGGCATGACCGCCGAGGCTTCAGCCAGCGAATGCAGCGCTTGCATGACGCTGTTGTCCACGCGTTGGTGTGTGGCGTCCAGCGTCAAACCCGCCGCTTGGAATTGCAAGAAAGCCGCACGTTCAGGCTGTGCCATCAGCTCGCGCAAATGCAAGCCTGGAGCCGCGGCCAGTTGTTGCAACTGCTGCCAGGCAGAGCGCTCTTCGGGTCGGACAAAGGGGATGGTCGGGTTCATAGTCAATTCGAGCTTAAATGAAGTTCAGCGGCGACCACTCAGGTCGAGAGCGACACCGCTTGCGCGGCCAGCCGGGTGACGCGTGGCCAATCTGCTGCGGCCAAAGCATCTGCCGGGGTCAGCCAAGAGCCGCCGACCATGGCCACATTCGGCTGGCGCAAATAGCTTTGCATGTTGTCCGATGAAATGCCGCCGGTCGGGCAAAGCTGCATATCGGCAAACGGCCCGGCCAGCGCTTTGACCATACCCAGGCCACCGGCTTGTTCGGCAGGAAAGAGTTTGACCAGCGAAAAACCATGCGACTGTGCGCTCAGCACCTCCGCAGGTGTCATCACGCCGGGCACAAACGGCAGTTGCGCGTCAATGGCGGCTTGCACCAGCGCATCGCTGATGCCGGGCGACAAGGCAAACTGCGCACCGGCGGCGGCCACCCGAACGATGTCTTCGGGCTGGCGCACCGTGCCTGCGCCCACGTGCATGCGGGGAACCGCGCGGGCGATCGCTTCAATCGCGGGCAATCCGGCGGGATGGCGCAAAGTGATTTCCATCACGTCTATCCCGCCCTCCAGCAAAGCCTGCGCCAGCGGTACCGCTTGCGACACATCGGTGATCACGATCACGGGCACCACCCGTGAAGTGAAGCCGGGACGGGAAAAAGCCTTGGAAGAGGTCATGTGTGTTTGCTCAGTTCAATTCGGTGGAGGTGCTTATCTGTGCCGCGCCAAACAAGGGCGAGGCGCCGTGTTCGGCATGCGACGCGTGTTGGCGGAACAAAGCAAACAGGCCTTGGCCGTTGGCCCACAGTGTGTCGGCGGCAGGCGCTGCGGCGTTACGCGATTGCAGTTGTTCATCAGTCAGCAACAGGCTGAGCTCGCCGCTGTCGCAGTCCAGTCGCAACATATCGCCGTTCTGCACTTTGGCTATCGCCCCGCCGTTCACCGACTCGGGGCTCAGGTGAATGGCCGCAGGCACTTTGCCTGATGCCCCCGACATGCGCCCGTCGGTGACCAGCGCCACGTGAAAGCCCTGGTCTTGCAACACGCCCAGTATGGGTGTGAGCTTGTGCAACTCGGGCATGCCATTGGCTTGCGGACCTTGCTCGCGCACGACGGCAATGAAGTCCTTGTTCAGCTCGCCTGCTTTGTATAAATCCATCAACGCCTGCTGGCTGTTGACCACCACGGCCGGGGCGCAGACCAGGCGGTGTTGCGGCTTGACCGCCGAGACTTTCACCACCGCCCGCCCTAAGTTGCCGCGCAGCACACGCAGTCCGCCGTCGGTGCTGAACGGCTGTGCCACGCCGCGCAACACGCTGTCGTCTGCGGCGGTGTGCGGCGCATCGCGCCAGCGCAATGCGTCGCCGTCCAGCCAAGGCTCTTGGGTGTAGTGATGCAAGCCTGCGCCCATGACGGTGTGCACCTCTTCATGCAACAAACCGGCATCCAGCAGTTGGCGGATGACAAAGCCCATGCCGCCTGCGGCGTGGAAATGGTTCACATCCGCCGAGCCGTTGGGGTAGACACGCGCCAGCAAAGGCACAACCGCAGAGAGGTCGGAAAAGTCGTCCCAATTGACCAGCAAACCCGCAGCGCGGGCCATGGCCACCAAATGCAGACTGTGGTTGGTTGAGCCGCCGGTGGCCAGCAAACCGACGATGCCGTTGGCCAAGACCTGTGCATTGATTTGCCAGCCCATGCCGCTGCCGGTTTGCTGCGACAAAGCGATGGCGCGTTGCACCGCAGCTTGCGTCAGCGCGGTGCGCAGCGCGGTGCCCGGGTTGACAAACGAAGACCCGGGCAATTGCAGGCCCATGATCTCCATCAGCATTTGGTTGGAGTTGGCGGTGCCGTAAAACGTGCAGGTACCGGCGCTGTGATAGGCCGCTTGCTCGGCTTGCAGCAAGGTGTCGCGGTCGACTTGCCCCAGCGTGTACTGCTGGCGCACGCGGGATTTTTCATCGTTGGACAAACCGCTGGTCATCGGGCCGGCAGGCACAAACACCATGGGCAATTGGCCAAATTGCAAGGCACCCATGAACAGGCCGGGCACGATCTTGTCGCAAATGCCCAGCAGCAATCCGGCATCGAACACCTTGTGCGACAAACCGACGGCGGTGGCCATGGCGATCACGTCGCGCGAAAACAAAGACAAGCCCATGCCGTCTTCGCCTTGGGTGATGCCATCGCACATGGCGGGCACACCGGCGGCCACTTGCGCTGTCGCGCCTTGCTGGCGCGCGGTCTGGCGTATCAGTTCGGGGTAATGCTCATACGGTTGATGGGCTGACAGCATGTCGTTGTAGGCGGTGACTATGCCCAGGTTGGGTTGACGCTCCTGGCGCAACACCAGTTTGTCGTTGGACGGCATGGCCGCGAACGCATGTGCGGCATTGGCGCAACCCATGCCCGCGCGGTACGGGCCTGGCCGCCCTGCTTGTTGCAGATGCGCCAGATATGACTGGCGCAAGTCGGCGCTGCGCTCAGCGATACGTTGGGTGACGGCTTGCAGTACAGGGTGCAGGGCGACTTGCATGTGTCAGCTTTCTTCAAACCAGGTCAAGCCGTCGCGGGCCATCAGTGCCGAGGACGCGGCGGGGCCCCAGCTGCCTGCCGGGTAGGGCTTGGGTTTGTCATCCAGCTCTGACCAGCCTTGCAAAATCGGGTCCACCCATTTCCAGGCGGCTTCCAGTTCGTCGCGTCGCATGAAATGCGTCAAGCGCCCTTTGATCACGTCCATCAACAAGCGCTCGTAGGCTTCGGCGCGGCGCTTGTCAGACGATTGCTGCAAATCCAAACCCAGCCGCACCGGTTGCATGCGCATGCCCGAGCCCGGCTCTTTGACCATCATGCCGAGTTGAATGGATTCTTGCGGTTGCAGGCTGATGATCATGCGGTTGGGCTGGCTGGCGGCGCTGTCGCCAAACACAGAAAACGCTTGCTCGGCAAACTCGATGATGATTTCCGACTGCCGCTGTTGCATGCGTTTACCGGTGCGCAAAAAGAACGGCACCTGCGCCCAGCGGGCGTTGTTGATATAGGCGCGCAAAGCCACAAAGGTTTCTGTGCGGCTGTCGGCTGGCACTTGCGCTTCTTCTAAATAGGCCGCCACGGCTTGACCGCCGCTGGCCCCGGCGGTGTATTGACCGCGCACCGTGTCGCGTTTGATGTCGGCCAACGACATGGGCTTGAGCGAGCGCAGCACCTTGAGTTTTTCGTCGCGCACATCGTCTGCATCCAGCGAGATCGGCGGCTCCATCGCCACGATGCACATCAGTTGCAACAAATGGTTTTGCACCATATCGCGCATGGCACCGGCGCTGTCGTAAAAACCGGCACGGCTGCCCACGCCCACGCTTTCAGCCACGGTGATTTGCACGCTCTTGATATATGGGGCCCGCCACAGCGGTTCAAAAATAGCGTTACCAAAGCGCAGCACCATCAGGTTTTGCACGGTCTCTTTGCCCAGGTAATGGTCGATGCGGTAAATCTGTTGCTCGTTGAAATGCCGGGCCACTTCCAAGTTGATGTGGCGTGCGGTGTGCAAATCGGTGCCCAGCGGTTTTTCCAGCACCACCCGCGCTTGCGCATCCACCAATCCGCAGGCATGCAACTCGGTGCAAATCTGGCTGAACAGGTTGGGCGCGGTGGCCAAGTAAAACACCCGCAAACGCGCTTGCTTGCACAAGGACTGCAAGGCTTGGTAATCCGCGCTGCGCGTGACATCGACGCTGACATAGTGCAGGCGTTTCAAAAAGGCCTGCCAGTCCGCGCTGTCCAGCGCCTGCTCGTCTATGAAAGCAGGCGAATGGGTGTTGACAAATTGGCAGTATTCCTCGCGCGACCAGGTCTGGCGGCCCACCGCAATGATGCGTGTTTCGGCGGATAACTTGTCGTGCACATGCGCCATGTACAAAGCGGGTAACAGCTTGCGCAATGACAAATCGCCAGCGCCGCCAAAGATGACAACATCCAGGTCGGTGGTATCCAAGTTTGCAGTTTGCATGGTCAGAGTATCGGGTGATCCTGTTTCAGAAAAATGTCTTTGTCCGGGAAAAACTGCGCATGCAAAGGCAGCAGTGAGCCACCGAGTGCGCGTGCCGACGCGCCTATCTGGCCTTGCATCAAGGCCGGGCGGTGTATGCCGTCAAACCGCATCTCTTTTAAGCGCGACTCGGTTTGCGCCAGCACCGCTTGCAGCAGCAGCGGGCTGATTGAGCCGTCAATCACAATCGCATCCAGATCCAACAGGGCCGCCGCGCTGGTGATACACAAGGCCAGTGCGTGTGAGGCCTGCGCCAGCCAGGTCTGGCGCATCTGTGCAAACTCCGCTTGCATGATGCGGTCGTCGGCCACCAGCAAAGGATCGTGCCCGGCTTGAATCAAGGCCTGTTCCAGCTGCCAGCCTGAGGCCAACTCCAGCAATTGCCCGCTGTCTTTGCCCGGCACGCTCAGCGGAAATGAGCCGATGGCGCCAGCATTGCCGCGTGGCCCGTTGACGATATGGCCATCCAGCACCAAGCCGCCGCCGATAAACGTGCCGATGAACACATACACGTAATTGGCCAGTTCCCGTCCTTGGCCTTGCACCAGTTCGGCCACACAGGCGGCGGTGGTGTCTTTGGCGAACTCCACCGGCAGCGGGGTCATGGCTTGCACGGTTTGCAGCAAATCGATCTGTTCCCAATCGGCCATGGCCTGACTGGCTTGGCTGCCCATCAAATCGCCCCAGGCGTGCAGCGACAAAGGCGCACTCAAACCAATGCCGACCACCTTGTCCCAGTTTTGCGCCAGTTGCGCTTGCATGTACGCCAAGCCTTCGGCCATTTTGGGGATGACTTCGCCGGGTGAAGGAAACGGGTAATGGTGTTGCCAGGTGTGGCGTATCTGCCCCAGAAAATCGCTGACCACCACTTCTAAGCCGCGCCTGCCGACCTGCAAACCGATGCTGAAGGCGCCGTCCGGGTTCAGGCTCAGCGGAATAGAAGGCTGGCCGATCTTGCCGCGTATGCGCTCTTGCTTGAGCAGCAAACCGTCGAACAACAAACGGTTGACGATGATGGACACGGTTTGCGCGGACAACTGCGTGAGTCGCGCCAAATCCGCCTTGGGAATGGCACCGGCATGCCGGATGCCGCGCAGCACGATGCGCTCATTGAACTGGCGCATGCCGTTGTGGTTGGAGCCGCGCATGGCTTTCAACACAGAATCACACCTTTGCACAACATGGCGTTACCAAAGGCCGTGCCTTCGCCGGTTTGCACCAGCAGACTGGCGCTTTTGATCTTTTCATAAAACGCATACCGCTCGACCGCTTCTATTTTGGTATCCGGCAAGCCCTGTTCTTCCAGCAAACGCACGACCTCTTGTTGGGCGGCGGTGCGGTGGCCGGGTGCGCTGTCGCTGACCTGCATATAGGCCGCAGGCTGCGCCACGTCTTCGGCCAGCGGAAACACCGACAACACCGCTTGCGTCACCCGAGCCAGGCTCAAGCCGGGCAAACGCACCAGCGGTTTGCCGTGGCGCAACATTTCGGCGGTGAAATTCGCGTCCACCAGCGCCACCCATTCGCCGTGGCCCATGGCCGAGAGGTGCATCAACAACTCCGGAGACAGCACCGGATCGATTCCTTTCAGCACAGCGCCCCCTCGTGTGATGACAGACTGGCCGGGTCAATCGCGCCGGTGATCAGGCCGACGATTTCCTGCGGCGTGGTGTCGGCGGTGCGGCGGTTGCAAATGATGCGGCCCTGGCGAAACACCCAGATGCGGTCGACCAGGTCAAACACCTGGCGCAGGTTGTGGCTGATGATGATCAGCGGCACGCCGCGCTGCTTCAGGCCTTTGATGATCTCTTCCACCCGCGCGGTTTCCTGCACACCGAGCGCCGCGGTGGGTTCGTCCAGGATGATGAGTTTTTTGGCAAACCCGGCGGCGCGTGCAATCGCCACGCATTGGCGCTGTCCGCCGGACATGCCGCGCAAAGAGGCGGACATGTCTTGGATCTTCACACCGGTGGTGGCCAGCATGTCGGTGGATTGGCGGCGCATCGCCCCGTGGTTCAGCACCGATAGCGGCCCGAGGTTGAAGCGGGTGATTTCGCGGCCCAGAAAAATATTGGCCGGGACATCCAGGTCTTCGGCCAGCGCCAGTGTTTGGTAGACGGTTTCCATGCCGTGCTCGCGCGCATCCAGCGGCGAATTAAAGCTGACTGCCCGCCCGTCTAAATGGATTTCACCGGCACCCGGTTGCTCCACGCCGGTGAGCAAACGCACAAACGTGCTTTTACCGGCACCGTTGTCGCCGACGATGGCGGCATGCTCGCCCGGCAGCAATTCGAAACTGGCGTCGGTCAGGGCTTTGACGCCGCCATAGTGCCTGGTCAGGCCTTTTATCTGTAAAACAGGGGTAGAAGCGGACATTTGACGCTCATTCGAAGAAATTGGGAGCTTGGAGCATGCAGCATACGGCAACAAACCGGAATAGGTAAATCTACTAGGTTTATTTAGTCCGCTGTTCTGCTGTAATTCGTTCCACAAGAAAGCGATGCGGGACAGGCCTGCACTGCGCTTGCCCTTTATTCAAGGAGACACCATGAGATTGACTCGTACCCTGGGCCGTCTGGCCATTGCGTTAACCGCCGCCGGTTGGCTGGCACTGGCGCATGCAGAAACCACCATTGCCTACATCACCAACGGCAACACCAACGAAGGCTGGACGCTGATCAACGGCGGCGCGAAAAAAGCCGGATCCGCAGCCGGCGTGAAATTCATCGAACTCGCTGCCGAAAAAGGCGAATTGTCCAAGCAGTTGGCCATTGTCGAAGACATGATCACCCGCAAAGTCAATGCCATCGCCATCGCACCGGTGGACAGCAAGGGCATTGCACCCGCTATCAACAAAGCCTTGGCGGCCGGTATTCCTGTCATCGCGGTCGACACCGGCATCACCGGCGCGAAGATCACTTCATATGTCGCAACAGACAACATCAAAGCCGCCATGGTGCAAGGCAACTGGGCGGCTGAGCAAATCAAAGACGGCGACACCGTCATCTACATCACCGGTGATCTGGGCCAGTCCACCGGCCAGGAACGCAAAAAGGGTTTTCTTGATGGCTTGAACACCAAACGCAAAAACGTGAAAGTCGTGGAAGTGCCCACCACCTGGGACCAGACCATGGCACAAAACGGCGTGGAAGCTGCATTGCGCGCCAACCCGACAGCCAAAGTGATTGCATGTGCCTGGGACGGCGGTGCTTTGGGTGCCAAAGCCGCATTGATGGCCGCAGGCAAAAAAGCGGGTGACGTGAAGATTGCCGGTTTCGACGGTTCACCCGGCGGCCTGGACATGATGAAGCAAGGCTGGCAACAAGCCAATGCCGCGCAAATGTTGGCCAAGATTGGCCAGGTGGGCGTGGAAACGGCTATCGCTGCGGCTCAAGGCAAAAAAGTTGAAGCCCGCATCGACACCGGTTCCTTCCTGGTGCTGCCGTCGAATGTCGACCAGTTCGCCAAAGACTCCGGCGTGGCTCAATTTATGAAAGTCAAATAAGACCATGAAAGCGATCACCCAGCAAGACTGGTATGGGGCGATCGTGGCGGTGCTGTTGCTGAGCCTGCTGCTCAGCATCGCATCGCCGTACTTTTTGACCACCGGTAATTTGTCGAACATTTTGGTGCAAGCCTCGGTGATTGCCTTGTTGGCCGGTGGACAAACCTTTGTCATCTTGACCGGCGGCGTGGACTTGGCCGTGGGTGCGCTCACAGCTTTGTGCGGCGCAGTCGCCGGCCACATGATGATCAAACTTGGCATGCCGGTGTTGCCTGCCATGCTGGCTGCGCTGGCGATAGGTGCAGCGGTCGGTGTGTTCAATGGTTATCTGGTCGCTTACGTCGGCATCCCTTCATTCATCGTTACCTTAGGCGGACTCACTTTGTGGCGCGGCCTGGCGTTTGAAGCCACCGGCGGCTTTGACAACGCTGGCATGCCCGAGCCCTTGCCCTTCATCGGTTATGGCGAATTTCTGGGTGTACCCATGCCCATCGTCATCTCCGCTGTTTACTTTGTGGTGATGGCGTTTGTCTTGTCCAGCACCAAACTCGGTCGCTATGTGTATGCCATGGGCTCGAATGAAATGGGTGCACGCCAAGTAGGTATTCCCATCAAAGCCTACAAGTTGGCGGTATATGTGGTGTGCGGGCTTAGCTGTGCTTTAGGAGCGATAGTGCTCATGGCCCGCATGGATTCCAGCAGCGGCAAGATGGCGCAAATGTTTGAACTCGATGCGATTGCCGCCGTCATCTTGGGGGGCACGTCTTTGTTTGGCGGACGCGGCTCTATCTGGGGCAGTTTGCTTGGCGCGATTCTCATCACCATGGTGCGCAACGGCATGAACTTGCTGGAAATTTCACAGTTCAAACAAATGATGGCCATAGGCGCGGTGGTCATTGTGGCGGTGTGGATTGATGTGTTGCGCCGTCAACGCTTGCTGAAAAAATGACCCGCAGCCTGTGGGTCCTGGGTGAAGCGCTGATGGATTGCGTGGCGCAGCCGGACGGCAGTTTGCGACCCATGATAGGCGGCAGTCCGTTTAACTTGGCGTGTGCCGCCGCATTGCAAGAAACCGATGTCGGCTACCTGAGTCCGTTCAGCACAGATTTATTCGGCCAGGCATTGGCCGCCAGATTGACAGCAAGCGGCGCACATGCGCTGTCGGCTGCCTCGGCTAAACCCACTTCATTGGCGGTGGTGAATATTGAAAGCGGCCAACCGAGTTATGGCTTTTACCGAGACGGTGTAGCCGACCGGGATTACAACGCCGAAGACATCGTCAGCTTATTGAAGAAGCACGAGCCCGGCGTGCTGCACACTGGTTCGTTGATGGCCATGCCGCCTGAAAACCACAAGGTCATGCATGTGATTCAATTCGCCAAAGCCTTGGGTTGGACCATCAGCATCGATGTGAATTTACGCACCCGGGTGGCGTATGACTTGCCTGCTTACTTGGCAGCGGTGGAGCGCATGGCCGCATTGGCCGACTGGCTTAAAGCCAGTGACGAAGACATGGAGCTGTTGGGTTGGCGCGATGTGACTTGGGACAACGCACAGGCTTTGGCTGCACAGTGGCAGGCCATGGGTTGTCAACGCGTAGCGCTGACCTTTGGTGCGCAGGGCGCGTCATTGCACATAGGCAGTGCGCATGTGCAAGCCGCCGCACCAACAGTGCAAGTGGCAGACACCGTGGGCGCAGGCGATGTGTTTTGGGCCAGCTGCTTGGCTGATTGGTTGAGGCATGACACCGTGGGCCATGAAGCTATTGCAGCTGAAAGGGTAGAACGCACTTTGCAACGCGCATTGAAGGCAGCTGCTATCAATTGTGAAAGAGTGGGGTGTCAGCCGCCTGGCAAACGTGAAATAGGCGAATAAAGAAAAACTTCGTTCAGGCTGTGAAAATCAGTAGGGCTAAAATCATTCACATCCCAAGGAGCGTTGCAGCTTCACACGAAGCCAGGCTTGGGACATTTCTTCGCAACGACGCTCACCTGTTTTGCATCCACCAGGTGAGTCTATGAATACCGCAACCCCTATTGTTCCTCCCATGAAGCTCTCAGGCTTGGAGCCTGTGTTCATCAGCTCCAGCCAATCGCATGGTTCTGAACAAGACAGCGAAGACGGCTTGGGCACACGGCAGCAAGCCACCTTTGTCAACATCGGCGAGCGCACCAATGTCACCGGCTCCAAAGCCTTTGCCCGCATGATTTTGAATGGCGAGTACGAGCAAGCTTTGGCGGTGGCGCGTCAGCAAGTGGAAAACGGGGCGCAAATTATTGACATCAATATGGATGAAGCCATGTTGGACAGCCAAGCGGCGATGGTGCGGTTTTTGAATTTGATTGCGTCTGAACCAGACATTGCCCGCGTGCCCATCATGATCGACAGTTCTAAGTGGTCAGTGATCGAAGCAGGCCTGCGCTGCATACAAGGCAAGGGCATTGTGAATTCCATCAGCATGAAAGTAGGCTTGGATGAATTCAAACGCCAAGCCAAACTCATCAAGCGCTATGGCGCAGCAGCGGTGGTGATGGCCTTCGATGAGCAAGGTCAGGCCGACACCTACAAACGCAAAGTAGAGATTTGCGAACGCGCTTACCGCGTGTTGGTGGACGAGGTGGGTTTCGCAGCGGAAGACATCATTTTTGACCCGAATATTTTTGCCATCGCCACTGGCATTGAAGAGCACGACAACTACGCGGTGGATTTCATTGAAGCCACGCGCTGGATCAAACAGCATTTGCCCGGTGCCAAAGTGTCAGGGGGTGTGTCGAATGTGTCTTTCAGCTTTCGCGGCAACGACCCGGTGCGCGAAGCCATTCACACGGTGTTTTTGTACCACGCGATTCAAGCCGGTATGGACATGGGCATTGTGAACGCAGGCATGGTGGGTGTCTATGACGACTTGGAAG
>CANNRV010000035.1 GCA_947508145.1 Comamonadaceae bacterium | reverse complement strand
TTTGAAGGTCCATACTTTGCCGTCCTTGCTGGTGCTGTGGCTTTGCACCATTTGCGGCTGGATTTTTCCTTTGGCATCTTCAGAAAACAAAGTGTCGTAAATCATGTAGCCATGGTTGCGCGTCACGTAAGCCGTGGTCCAGATCGGGTCGAGCACCGCCAGATTGGCGTGTGGCACAAAACGAAATACTTTATTGGCAGGCGGCGTGTTTTGCGCCTGCGATTGAGCCATAAAACCAAGGGCCAAGGCCGCAGTGGCCATGGCGTGAACAAACAATCGGCGTGACATGGATTTCCCCTTTGGGCCCGCAGGCGGCTACATTTCAAACTCGGCTTCAATATAAACGAATTCACCCAGGTGCCCGACCCATGGCTATTCACCAACTCAGTGCATTGCAATTGTCCGCAGCCATACACCGTCGCGAATTCTCTTGCCGCGAAGTGATGCAGGCTTTTTTACAGCGCATCGCAGCCATCAACCCGCAGGCCTATGCCATCGTCAATCTGCAAGATGCCGACATGCTTATGCAACAAGCCGATGCCAGCGACGCTGAACTTGACCGAGGCGATTCACGCGGCTGGTTACACGGCATGCCGCTGGCCTTCAAAGATTTGGTGGATGTGGCGGGCATTCCCACCACCGGTGGTTCGCCTCTCTTGAAAAACAACATACCCGCGCAGGATGCCTTGTTGGTGCAGCGCATGAAATCTGCAGGCGGCATTGTGATTGGCAAAACCAATACGCCCGAATGGGGCTTGGGCTCGCACACCTTTAACCCGGTGTTCGGTGCCACCCCGAATGCCTACAACGCGGCCTATACCGCGGGCGGCAGCAGCGGCGGCGCGGCGGTGGCGCTGGCGCAGCGCCTATTGCCTGTGGCTGATGGCTCGGACTTCATGGGCAGTTTGCGCAACCCGGCTGGCTGGAACAATGTGTTTGGCATGCGGCCATCTCAAGGGCGTGTACCGGCTTTTCCGGTGAACGATGTCTGGGTCAGCCAGCTCGGCACCGACGGGCCGATGGCACGGCATGTCGGCGACTTGGCGCGGCTGTTGGAAACCATGGCGGGTTACGACGCTCGTGCGCCCCTGTCGTTGGCTTCTTTGCCACAGGGATGGTCTTCACAGTTACAGCCAAAGGTGAAAGGTTTTCGCATAGGTTGGCTGGGCGATTTGAACGGCTATTTGCCCATGCAAGACGGTGTGTTGCAAGCCTGTGAAAACGGCTTGCAGCGCTTGACCGATTTGGGCGCACACGTTGAAGCAGTGTCACCGAATTTCTCGCCACCAGCGGTGTGGCAAACCTGGCTGGCCTGGCGGCGAGTGCTGACCGCGTCACGCATCGCGCCCATGGTGGCGCGCGAGAGGGATCAGATCAAGCCCGAAGCGCTGTGGGAGTTTGACCAAGCTGCGGGTATGACCGCACCGGATTTTTTGACGGCCAGCATCGAGCGCAGCGCGTTCTACCAACACATGCTGGACTTGCTCAACCGGTTTGACATGCTGGTGTTGCCAAGCGCACAGGTGTGGCCGTTTGCGATTGATATGCGTTGGCCTGCGGTGATTGAAACAAAAAATGGCCCGGTGCAAATGGATACCTACCACCGCTGGATGGAGGTGACGTTGTACGCCAGTCTGGCAGGCTTGCCTGCATTGAATGTGCCATGCGGATTCAACCAACAGGGTTTGCCCATGGGCATGCAACTCATCGGCCAGCCGCGCGGTGACTTGGCGTTGTTGGAAACTGGTTTGGCGTATGAAGAGGCGGCGGCGGATTGGTTGGCGGTGTTGCCTTCATAAACAAGGCCCTGATCCCTATACATAAGCAGGGGCGCTTTGGCTCAAGCTTCAGGACTTTCATAGGCTCAGCAGACCACCGTAAATGCATCGCAAAAGCGCTACACTTTGCGCATGAAAACATCTACCTTACCTTCGATTCGAGTGGAACCAGCCTTACGTTCTTCGGTGGAGTCTGTACTGGTCGAGGGCGAGTCCTTGTCCCAGTTTGTAGAAAATGCCATACGTACTTCAGTCCAACAACGGCAGCAGCAAACCGCCTTTATTGAACGCGGCCTTGCTTCTTTGGCCGCTGCTCAGCATAGCCAAGACTATGTCAGTGCAGACCATATGTTGTCTGATTTACGCACCCGACTTAGCAAGGCACGCGCCAAAATAAAACAAGCACGCGCATGACTTTTGAAGTCCGTCTGACCCGGGATGCGCAAGAGGATCTGCAAGAACTTTTTGATTTTTTGCTGCACCGTGAATTGACCCGTCCCGGCTGGGGTGATTTGGATCTGGCGGCCAAAGCCATCACCGCGCTGGAAGACGGCTTCGCCACCTTACAAAGTTCGCCTTTTAGCTGCCGCAAAGCCGCCAGCAATCCTTTTTTGCGCGAACTCATCGTGCCCTTTGGCGCAACCGGTTACCTGGCCTTATTCGAAATCACAGATGCGCAAACCGTGACCATTGCAGCAGTGCGTCATCAGCGTGAAAGTGATTACCACTGAAGCGTAAGGTCAATGCACTTTCTTGGCGGGCTATGCCTTACTTCAGCACGGACACAACAACACCGCCAATCGCGGTCATCACCAAAGCCACGCACAACCACCATAGCCTTGACTGCAGGCGCTTGACCATAGCGATCAAGCCCGCTTGTTGCTCGGCCATGTCTGCCAGAGTTTGCGCCATTTGCTGCTGAGTCTGCATCTGCTGCTCCAACTGCGCCTGCAAGACCATACAGCGCTTGTTCAACTCGCCCAGGCTGGGCACTTCCTCAGTGGGTTGCGGGTCTGCCGTGCCTGTGTTCGAAGTTGGCGAACCGCGATGCTTGTCTATCAAGTTACGTGCCTTGTCCAACACACCTGGGGCATGCTCTATGACCTTGCCCCAGGGGACAACCTTGAGCGCGGATAACCATGAAATGGCCATGAGTGTTTTCCTATGAAACGGGTGACTGTGGGTACAGCATAGCGGGGTTCACAGTTCACCCGCTGATTCAGTTCTGATCAAGTTCAAGCTAGGGTAATATTGACGTTACGTCAACTTGAGGTTGGGCAACTGCATGCCGCAAACCCCTGTGTCTCTTCATATCTACTCCTTACATTGGCACCACCATGACCGATTTATCCGCTGAATACAAAGCCCTGGCCAACTACAAGCCCGCTCACAAGGTGCGCTTTGTCACTGCCGCCAGTTTGTTTGACGGCCACGATGCCGCCATCAACATCATGCGCCGCATCTTGCAAGGCATGGGTGCCGAAGTGATTCACTTGGGTCACAACCGCTCAGTGGACGAGGTGGTCACTGCTGCTTTGCAAGAGGACGTGCAAGGCATTGCCATCAGTTCTTACCAAGGCGGGCATGTCGAATATTTCAAATACATGGTCGATTTGCTGCGCCAGCGCGGCGGCGCACACATTCAGGTGTTCGGCGGTGGTGGCGGTGTCATCGTGGCGGAAGAAATCGACGAATTGCAAGCCTATGGCGTGACCCGCATTTACAGCCCGCAAGACGGCCAGCGCATGGGGCTGCAAGGCATGATCGGCGAGATGATCATGCGCTGCGACCAAGACTTGCGCAGCTACGCACCGACCACACTCAGCGCGATACAAGGCCACACCGAACACAGCTGGCGCGCATTGGCGCAACTCATCACCGCACTTGAAACACCGACACCGGCCATAGAAGCTTTGCGCGCTCAATTGAAAACCCAAGCCGCTGGCGTGAAAGTGCCAGTGATTGGCATCACCGGCACAGGTGGCGCAGGTAAATCGTCCCTGACCGATGAATTGATTCGCCGCTTGCGTTTGGACCAAAACGACGCACTTCGCATTGCCGTCATTTCAATTGACCCGTCACGGCGAAAAAGCGGCGGCGCATTGCTGGGTGACCGCATCCGCATGAACGCTATTTCACCTTGGCAGCAAGGCGCGCGCGTCTTCATGCGTTCTCTGGCCACGCGCGAATTCGGCAGCGAAATCAGCGCTGCATTGCCCGACGTCATCGCAGCCGCCAAATGCGCCGGTTTCGATCTGGTGGTGGTTGAAACATCAGGCATTGGCCAGGGCGACGCAGCCATCGTGCCGCATGTGGACATTCCTTTGTACGTGATGACGCCTGAATTCGGCGCAGCCAGCCAGTTGGAAAAAATCGACATGCTGGACTTTGCCGAGTTTGTCGCCATCAACAAATTCGACCGCAAGGGTGCAGCCGACGCGCTGCGTGATGTGGCCAAACAAGTGCAGCGCAACCGCGAAGCCTGGACCACGCCGACCGAGCAGATGCCCGTGCTCGGCACCATGGCAGCACATTTCAACGACGATGGCGTGACCGCGCTGTACCAAGCCATGAAACCGCGCTTACAAGAGCTCGGCTTACCCCTGACTCAAGCGCGTTTGCCAGTGGTGAACGTGCGCCACAGTTCACACCAAACGCCCATCGTGCCGTCCTCGCGCAGCCGTTATTTGGCAGAAATCAGCGAGACAGTGCGCAATTACAAACAACGCGCACGCACACAAGCGCAACTCGCGCGTGAAGTGCAGCAGTTAAAAGCCGCCTCCGCCATGCTGGCTGAAGGCAAGCCCAATAAGCCGCGTGCGTCCGAAGCCAGCATGGGCTTGGCGCTGGAGCGCGAAGAACGCCTGCACGCGGATGCACGTGCGCTGATCAAAGACTGGCCTACCTTGAAGGCCGATTACTCGGGCAACGAATTGGTGGTGAAAGTGCGCGACAAGGAAATCCGCAGCAGCCTGGTGACCCGCTCGCTCAGCGGCACGCCGGTGCGCAAAGTGTCTTTGCCCACCTTCCACGACCACGGCGACATCTTGCAATGGTTGATGCTGGACAACGTGCCGGGGCGCTATCCGTACACCGCAGGCACGTTTGCGTTCAAGCGTGACAACGAAGACCCAACCCGCATGTTCGCTGGAGAAGGCGATGCGTTTCGCACCAACCGCCGCTTCAAATTGCTGAGCGATGGCATGCCGGCCAAGCGCTTGTCCACCGCCTTTGACTCGGTCACGCTTTACGGTAACGACCCGGATTTGCGTCCCGATATTTACGGCAAGATAGGTAATTCAGGGGTGAGCATTGCCACGCTGGACGACATGAAGGTCTTGTACGACGGCTTTGATTTGTGTTCGCCCGCGACCAGCGTGTCCATGACCATCAACGGACCGGCGCCGTCCATCTTGGCCATGTTCATGAACACCGCCATCGACCAAAACCTGGAGAAATTCCGCGCTGACAAAGGCCGCGATCCGACCGAGGCAGAAACCGCAGACATCCGCGCCTGGGTGCTGCAAAACGTGCGCGGCACGGTGCAAGCAGATATATTGAAAGAAGACCAAGGCCAGAACACCTGCTTGTTCAGCACCGAGTTTTCGCTCAAAGTCATGGGCGATATCGCGCAATACTTTGTCGAGCACCAGGTGCGCAATTTCTACAGCGTGTCCATCAGTGGCTACCACATCGCCGAGGCTGGAGCCAACCCGATTTCACAACTGGCCTTCACGCTGTCCAATGGCTTCACCTTTGTCGAAGCCTATCTGGCGCGTGGCATGCACATAGACGACTTTGCGCCCAATTTGTCGTTCTTCTTCAGCAATGGCATGGACCCGGAATACACCGTCATGGGCCGTGTGGCACGCCGTATCTGGGCGGTGACCATGAAAGAAAAATACGGCGCCAACGAGCGCAGCCAAAAGCTGAAATACCACATACAAACGTCAGGCCGTTCGCTGCACGCGCAGGAAATCCAGTTCAACGACATACGCACCACGTTGCAAGCATTGATTGCCATCTACGACAACTGCAACAGCTTGCACACCAATGCGTTTGACGAAGCCATCACCACGCCAACCGAGGAAAGCGTGCGACGCGCCATGGCGATTCAACTCATCATCAACCGCGAATGGGGTTTGGCGAAAAACGAAAACCCGTCGCAAGGCGCGTTCATCATCGAAGAGTTGACCGAGTTGGTGGAAGAAGCCGTGCTGTCTGAGTTTGTGGCGATTGCAGAACGCGGTGGCGTGCTGGGCGCGATGGAAACCGGTTACCAACGCGGCAAGATCCAGGACGAATCCATGCATTACGAAATGCTGAAACACACGGGAGAGCTGCCCATCATCGGCGTGAATACCTTCAAATCACCGCAAGCCAATGAAGTGCCGCAAAAGATCGAGTTGGCGCGTTCTACCGACGAAGAAAAACAAAATCAACTCACACGCCTGAACGATTTCCACACGCGGCATGCCACTCAATCAGTTGACATGCTCAAGCAATTGCAGCAAGCGGTGATTGCGAATGAGAATGTGTTTGCGGTGTTGATGGACGCAGTGCGGGTGTGTTCGCTGGGTCAAATCACGAATGCGCTGTTCGAGGTGGGCGGGCAGTACCGCCGCAATATGTGATGTATGTGATGCCGCTGTATGTTCAGCGGCGATTTGACCCGCCATCACATGGCTGAAAGAAAAACCGCTATCTGCCCCGGGCTTTAGTTTGCGCCGCTGCCGCGCTTGCCGCGCGACAAATCCACACCCAGTTGTTTGAGCTTGCGGTAGAGATGGGTGCGTTCTAAGCCGGTCTTTTCAGCCACTCTGGTCATGGAACCACCTTCTTGAGCCAAGTGGTATTCAAAGTAAGCCTTTTCAAAACTGTCCCGTGCCTCTCGCAAAGGATGGTTCAAGTCAAAGGTTTGCACCGCGTGCAATGCCTGTGGCAGTGCTGGCAATGCGGTGAGCCCTGTGGCCGTTGTCAGTGGTGTGTCATGGCTGACCGACTGCACTGCAGTGGCGGGCATAAGGCTGTGCACTGTTCTGGCAGCAGGTGCTGCAGTTGATTTGCGGTTGAGTCCTTGCTCTACTGCTTTGAGCAGTTTTTGCATAGTGATGGGTTTTTCCAGAAAAGCCATGGCACCGATGCGGGTGGCTTGAACCGCAGTATCAATAGTGGCATGGCCGCTCATCATGATGACGGGCATATTCAGTAATCCTGCTCCGGCCCATTCCTTGAGCAAAGTGACACCGTCGGTGTCCGGCATCCAAATGTCCAGCAGCACCAGATCCGGTTGCAGCTCAGCTCTGATAGCGCGGGCTTCGGCGGCATTCATGGCCAGCTCGACTTGGTGGCCTTCATCGTTGAGAATTTCAAACAAGAGGTCGCGTATGCCCAGTTCATCATCGACCACTAAGATTGTTGCCATGTTGCTTTGTCTGTTCAGGTTGGAGAAGGAGTTGACACGCGAAATGATAACGACACTTGAGCGCCTATAAGCAAGTCATCTTGATTTTTGTTTTTCAGTTCGATGCGGGCATTGTGCTCATCTGCGATCTTTTTCACCACCGCCAACCCGAGTCCGGTACCGCTGGCCTTGGTGGTGACATAGGGTTCAAATGCACGTTGCAACACAGCTTCGCTGAAACCAGGACCATTGTCTTCAATGGTCAGGCGCACGCGCGATGACTGCGGTCGCCATTCTGTTTGCACTTGCACCGCCGGTTGCGCCACAGACTGGCATGCATCCTGAGCATTTTGAATCAGGTTGTGCACCACTTGGCGCAACTGCGCGGCATCGCCAAGAATTGGCGGCAAATCCAAGGGCAGATGCCACATCACAGGCACAAGTGCATTGTCATTCTCGTACAAGGGCATCATTTCAACCAGTAACTGGTTCAAGTCCAGCATCTTCAAATGTGCAGGCGGCAGGCGGCCGAAATCACGAAATTCATTCACTAACCTTTGCAAAGCATCGACCTGCTCAACAATGGTTTTCACCGACTTGGTGACCAAGGCTTGTTCCACCGGCGGCAATTTACCGTCAAGCTTCATAGCCATACGCTCGGCAGACAACTGAATCGGTGTCAGCGGATTTTTGATTTCATGTGCCAGTCGCCTGGCAACCTCAGTCCAGGCTTGGGTGCGCTGCGCTGACACGATGTCGGAAATATCGTCAAACACCAGCAACCAGTCGCCTTGCGGCAGCACTGCACCGCGTGCAACCAGCGTGATTTGCCGACGCGCTTGCGGACTAAAGTCTTGTGGCCCGGCGAATGCAGATGCATCCAGTTCAAACGATTGTTCCCAATGGTCAGTGCCGACAAATAAGTCGTTGCTCAACTCCTTGAACTGCTCCATCACCTGTTGGGCGAACACCCCTAAGCCTTGGATCTCCTGCAAAGGTCGCCCGAGTTGGCTGGCCTCGGCCTGCTTCAGAATACGCGTGGCACCGGGGTTGATAGACAGCACCTCACCTTGTTGATTCAACAGCACCACGCCTGCTGTCAGGTTGTCCAGCATGGTCTGCAAATGCACCCGCGCTACATCCAGTTGCGCCATGCTTCGCTCTACCGAGTTGCGGGCATCTGAGAGTTGCTGGGTCATGTCTGCAAACGATCGCGTCAAACCATCGAGTTCGTCTTTGCCTTGCAAAAAGGGCTTGGGTCGCAAATCGCCAGCGGCCACATCACGCACACCTTCGGCCAACAACAACAACGGTCTGGCCAATTGGTTGCCTAACAAGACCGCCAGCAACACTGCACCGAACACCGCCAAAAACAAACTCAGCGTCAAGGTGCCGATGTACATGCGTTCAAGCCCGTTGCGTGCCAAAGCACGTTCCTGGTATTCGCGGTTGGCCACCAGCACGGACAATGCGTTGGCAACCAGTGCTAGTGGCAGTTTTTTTTCAACTTGCAGCACCTGCATTTTTTCATCCAGCTCAAACCCAGTGCCTTGCAATTTGTACAGCAGTTTGATGCGTGGCACCTGCGCGCTTTGCCCATTGCTCTCGTCCAAGCCTTCGCTGCGCCAGATGCTGCCCCGACTGCGCAACTGCCGCCATTCAGAAGCGCTTGGCCGGTCCGGTTGCAGGTTGTAGCCGGATTCGCTCACACTGGCCACCAGCACGCCATTGTTCTGCCACAAACTAACTTCAGCAGCGCCCAGTTGATCACGCAATTTCTCCAGCGCTGAAGGCCAGCCTGTTTGCGGCTCCTGGTGCAAATGGCTGTCTGCATTGCGCACTGCCGCCAACAATTCATTGGCCAGACTCTCCAAGGTGGAACGACTGAGGTTCAGGCCCGCATCCAGCGCCACTTCGACTTTGTTGTCAAACCAGACTTCAATCGAGCGGGTCACAAACTGGTATGACACGGCATAAATCACCACGCCGGGCACTATTCCCACCAGCGCAAAAATCGCCGCCAGTTTGACCAGCAAACGGCTGCCAAATTTGCCTTCGCGCAATCTTTGCATCAGCCGCCATGCGATCCAGCCGATGACCAACAGCAAGAAGCCGGCGAGTACTGTGTTGAGGCCGAATAACAAGCCGTAGTTCTGCTCGTACATGTCCCAGCTTTGGGTGGCTTGTGTCAGCAAAAACAACAGCACCAGCGACATGGACACCAGAATGGTGAGCACAACCCCCAATAACCAGCTTCGGTGCCGCAGAACTTTCAACGTGGAGATGTCATTCATTTGGCCAGATCGTCAAGCCGTAAGGTTTGGCTAAAGCCTATGTTCCATTCACTATTGGCCTGGCCGCCAAATTGCAAAGCCTGAGGTAATTGGCTCAAGTCCAGTCTGAAACGCAAGTCCAATCTCTGCTTGCCGTCTTTGTCAAACGCATTGAGACCGGCCACTTTCCAACGGTTGATTTTTTTCACGGCCAGCATCGCATCTGACAAACTGTCATAGCTGTTACCCAGTGTCACGCCCAATCCGCCACCGCCTGCCGCCTGAGCAGATACCTGTACCCGCCATCGGCGCGACAGCGGTTGGTAGCTCAAGCGTATGTATCTTTCAACTAAGGACATGCGTTTGTCATACCAATACCAGCGCTCTTTCAACACCTCAGCCTGTATGACAAAGGTCAAAGGCAATCCATGGTCCAAGGCATCTGACAGGCTGTCTGGTAACTCAAAGTCCAGGCTGGTAGTTAAATACACACCATCATCGCCGCGCTCTAACTGCACTTCACCCAATTGAACGGCAGTGTCCGCTTTGGCGGGGCTTATGCATACGCTCAAAAATAACAGGCAGCCAAGCCACCATAGCAGCGACCCCGCCTGACTACAGCTGTTTGTATTAATTGCCTGCGGCTTGGCGTTGCAACAGGGCATAAAAAAATCCATCATGCTCACCAATCAGATTGTCTGAGAGAGTTCGCGTATTTGAGGCTTTGCCGGGAATTAATTGGCCCGGCGACGGAAGTAAGACGACATCAGTGTTGTTTGAACGAAACGCTTCTATCTGCTCCACACCCTCTTGTTTGAAGAAAGAGCAGGTGCAGTACAACAAATGTCCGCCTGGTGCCAGCAATGGCCACAGGGCATTCAATAAGGCTTTTTGCTGGTTCGCCAACGCTGCAATGTCAGTTTGTCTGCGCAACCACGGAATGTCCGGGTGCCGTCGCACGATGCCAGAGGCGGTGCAAGGCGCGTCCAGCAAGATGGCATCAAACAAGCGGCCATCCCACCATGTTTCTGGCAAAGCTGCATCCGCACATTTGACTGAGGCCTGCAAACCCAGCCGCTGCAAATTCTGATGGATCAATTCACAGCGCTGGGCATCTATCTCCAGTGCCAGCAAGTCCATATCGGCGATTTCAAGCATATGGGCGGTTTTGCCGCCCGGTGCTGCACACGCATCCAGCACACGTAAATTGGATGCGCCCCTGGGTTTGGCTACTTGCAACAGCAACTGCGCCGCCAATTGAGCACCTGCGTCTTGCACTGAAAACCAGCCTTGGGCAAATCCGGGCAAAGCCTGCACGGCGCGGGCCTGTTGCAACAGCAGTCCGTCCTCGCCGATTGCTTGCGATGCCACACCTTGCTCCTGCCAGGCGTGTTGCAATGCTTCGCGCGGGATTTCGCGCCTGTTGACTCGAACTGCCATGGGCGCAGGCTGCAAACTGGCTTGCAACAGTGTTGACCAGTCATGTGGATGGTCGTGTTGCACCGCTTTGATCCACCAGGCCGGGTGGTTCCAGCGCGCAGGCAATTGGTTTGACACAGATTGCAAACACGAAGCCTTTTCGCGCCCGAAGCGTCGCACGCAGGCATTGATGAATGCCGCTTGCGCGCGGGTCGCCGGATCACGCTTGGCCGCTTCTACCAACTGATTCACCAGAGTATGTGCCGGGTACATCGCAGAGTCATCCGGAATCGACAAGGCCAAACCGATGCACAACAATGCATCCACTGCCGGCGGCGGCTGGCGGTTGACGAGGTACTGCCTGATGGCCTGTGTTCGCCCCCATTCACGCAGCACGGCGAATAACAAGGCCTGTACACCTGCACGCAGGCGTGGCTCGACTTTGTTCAGCGCCAAGCTGTGGTTGCTGCCTTGCTTGACCGCTTGCAATGCCTGACTGCAAGCTCTTAGTTGCTGCCACAACGGTGGCGATTCAAATGTGTCTGACGAGGCTTCCCGGCTCACAACGCGCAAGCTGGTTTGAATTGAAACAAAGCGGCCAGCAAGGCTGCCGGGTATTGGTTGATGGCCTGGTTGTATTCAGCAATTGCTTCGTTGAAACGATTGAGCTCAGGCTGTACTAATAAGTCCAGCTCTAGCCAACGTTGTTTCAATGAGTCCGGCATATGGATGTAGTAAACATCCGGATGGTTCAATGCAGCCCACGCATCCTGCAGTTCTGCAGCGGCATCATGCAAACCATGTGCACTGTCTTCTTCCAAGGTGTGAGTTTGCATGCGTGCAATGGCCACTGTCGATAAACCCGCTGCCACTTGCAAACGGGTCCAATGGCTTTGCCCCAGCTCCGCGCCGGGCAAACCATCCCATAACTGCGGCGCTTGCGTAGCAGCCGCTACCGCATGTTGCACCAGTTCCTGGTAGTTCAGCAGTACCGCTTCAAGCGGTCCGAAGCGTTGTTTGATCTGCGCACGCAATCGCACCAAACGGTTGTAGGCACCCAGGGCCCAGAACACGCCGACGGCAATAACTAACCAGAACCAGCGTGAACTCAACATGATTCAGCTCCGGTACAGACCCGCACAGTTTAAACAACCAGGCCCCCGCAGGGGCCAGGTTGTTCACTCTGCCGGGGTCTCTTCGTTGCTGCCTTCTTGCTGTTGTGCCAAAGCCAGTTCTTCGGCTTCGGATTCAGCAATCGCGCGGCGCTCTGCCTCGTCCATGAGGTCTTTGGCTTTGCGTGCCTGGTGGTACGCCATGCCTGAACCGGCGGGGATAAGACGGCCAACGATGACGTTTTCCTTCAAGCCACGCAGCTCGTCGCGCTTGCCCATGATGGCAGCTTCGGTCAGCACACGTGTGGTTTCCTGGAAGGAAGCCGCGCTGATGAAACTGTCGGTGGACAAGGATGCCTTGGTGATACCCAACAACAAATTGGTGTAGGTAGCAGGCACTTTGCCTTCGCGCTGCAAAGCTTCGTTGGTGTTGAGCATTTCAGAGCGCTCGATTTGTTCACCGCTGATGTAGGTTGTGTCGCCGACGTTGTCGACCACCACACGGCGCAGCATCTGACGAACAATCACCTCAATGTGCTTGTCGTTGATCTTCACGCCTTGCAAACGGTAAACGTCTTGCACTTCGTCAACGATGTAACGCGCCAGTTCTTCGATACCCAGCAAACGCAAAATGTCTTGCGGATCGGCGGGACCGTCAACAATGCTTTCGCCTTTGTTGACCACTTGGCCTTCGTGCACCACGATGTTTTTCTCTTTGGGAATCAGTTCTTCCCACACAGTGCCTTCTGGGTCGGTGATCTGCAAACGGATCTTGCCTTTGGTTTCCTTACCGAATGACACGGTACCGGTCATCTCAGCCAGAATGCCTTTGTCTTTCGGCGAACGCGCTTCGAACAACTCGGCCACACGCGGCAAACCGCCGGTGATGTCGCGGGTTTTCTGACCTTCAACAGGAATACGGGCCAGCACTTCGCCGGGGCCGACATCCTGTCCGTCACGCACTTGAATCAGCGCACCGACTTGGAAGCCGATGGTCACTGAATGGTCGGTGCCAGGGATCTTCACTTCTTTGCCGGAGGCATCGATCAGCTTGACCTGAGGGCGAACCACTTTGGTGGAACCGCGACGTTTGGGGTCAATCACCACCAAGGTGGACAGGCCGGTGACTTCGTCCAATTGCTTGGCAACCGTCAAACCTTCTTCGACATTTTCAAATTGTGTTTTACCGGCAAACTCCGTGATCACAGGACGTGTCAACGGGTCCCAGTTGGCCAGAATGGTGCCGGCTTTGATTGCTTGGTCGGGTTTGATCGCCAGAATCGCGCCGTAAGGCACTTTGTGACGCTCGCGCTCACGGCCTTGTTCGTCATGAATGACGATCTCGCCTGAACGTGAAATCACGACCAATTCATTCTTGCTGTTGGTCACATAACGCATGGTGGCGTTAAAGCCAATCACACCATTGGACTTGGCATCGACGCTGGAGGCCACTGCTGCACGCGAAGCCGCACCACCGATGTGGAAAGTACGCATGGTCAGCTGTGTACCGGGTTCGCCGATGGACTGAGCGGCAATCACGCCAACTGCTTCGCCAACGTTGACCAGACCGCCGCGACCCAGATCGCGGCCATAGCACTTGGCGCACAAACCGAAACGGGTTTCGCAGTTCAGTGCAGTGCGGACTTTGATTTCATCCACGCCCAGCACTTCGATTTCATCAATCAAGTCTTCATCCAGCATGTGACCGGCAGGCACCAGCACATCGCGGGTTTCGGGATGCACCACGTCTTCAGCCACGGTACGTCCCAACACACGGTCGCGCAAGGATTCGATCACTTCACCGCCTTCGACGATGGCGCGCATCAACTGTCCGTTGCTGGTGCCGCAATCGACTTCGATGACAACCAAGTCT
>CANNRV010000034.1 GCA_947508145.1 Comamonadaceae bacterium | reverse complement strand
TGGGCTGGCACGGTGGCGCTGAGTTTGATTGCCATACCGGTGGTGGTCAGAACGACTGAAAACATGCTGAACCTGGTGCCCGTCAGTTTGCGTGAAGCCGCTTTTGCTTTGGGTGCGCCTAAATGGAAAGTGTCTCTGACCGTGGTTTTGCGGGCTGCGCAAAGCGGTGTCATGACCGGCATCTTGCTGGCACTTGCCCGCATCAGTGGCGAAACCGCACCCTTGCTGTTCACCGCCTTGAACAACCCGTTTTTCACGCTAGACATGAATGCACCTATGGCGAACTTGCCAGTGGTGATTTTCCAGTTCGCCATGAGCCCCTACCAAAACTGGGTGGACTTGGCCTGGGGCGGCGCGTTGCTGATCACCTTGGCTGTGCTCGGCCTGAATATTCTTGCCCGGGTGTATTTCCGGGACAAAACCAGCCATTGAACATTTTTTCAAACGGAATTCCACATGTCTGACACCAGCGTTGCGCCCAAGATCGAAACCAGCCACATTTTGCAAACCAAGGATTTGAATTTTTACTATGGCAATTTCCATAGCTTGAAAAATATCAATCTGAATATTCAGCAAAACACGGTCACCGCATTCATCGGCCCGTCCGGTTGCGGCAAGTCCACTTTGCTGCGCACCTTTAACCGCATGTACGACTTGTACCCGGGTCAAAAAGCCACGGGTGAAATTCTGTTTAAGAACGAGAACATTCTCAATCCCAAACAGGACTTGAATTTATTGCGCGCACGAATCGGCATGGTGTTTCAAAAGCCCACGCCTTTCCCGATGTCCATTTACGACAATATTGCTTTTGGCGTTCGCCTCTACGAAGACTTGTCCAGAAGCGAAATGGACGACCGGGTGGAATGGGCCTTGCAAAAAGCCGCCATCTGGAACGAGGTGAAAGACAAACTGGGCCAAAGCGGTTTATCTCTGTCAGGCGGCCAACAGCAGCGTTTGTGTATTGCCCGTGGTATTGCCGTCAAACCATCTATTTTGTTGCTGGATGAACCCACCTCTGCGCTGGACCCCATTTCCACCGGCAAGGTGGAAGAACTGGTGTCTACTTTGAAGAACGAATACACCGTCATCATCGTGACCCACAACATGCAACAAGCAGCCCGTGTGTCTGATTTCACTGCGTACATGTATTTAGGTGACCTGGTCGAGTTTGGTGAGACAGAGCAAGTGTTCTTCAAACCCAAACGCAAAGAAACTGAAGACTACATCACCGGCCGTTTCGGTTAATTTTTTCTCCAAAGGATTTGTATGCCTGATAAACATTTATCGTCACAGTTTGACAATGAACTGAACGCGGTTTCTTCCCGCCTCATGGAAATGGGCGGTTTGGTCGAATCTCAAATTCAACAAGCGGTGTACGCGCTGTCTTTGTTTGTCGAGGACGTGGCCGACCAGGTGATCGTCACCGAAAACCAGGTCAATGCCATGGAAGTTGAAATTGACCGTGAGCTCTCCACCATCATTGCGCGCCGACAGCCCACGGCCAAGGATTTGCGTTTGTTGATGGCGATCTCCAAAGCGACGGCCAATTTGGAGCGAGCTGGTGACGAAGCCAACAAAATCGCCCGCATGGTCAAGTCCTTGATGAGCAATGGCGGCTTTCGCTCACTGCCTTCCTCCGAGTTGCGCTTGACCACTGAAATGGCCAGCGGCTTGTTGCGTAAATCTTTGGATGCTTTCGCCAGACTGGACACATCAACCGCTGTGTCGATTTTGAAAGAAGACGATTTGATCGACAAAGAGTTTGATGGTTTTGTGCGCAAGCTCATCACTTACATGATGGAAGACCCCAGAACCATCAGTTCCAGCTTGGATTTGTTGTTCGTCGCCAAAGCCTTGGAGCGCATCGGGGACCACGCCAAAAATATTGCCGAACTCATTATTTACATCGTCAAAGGTGAAGACATCCGCCATTCTTCCATCGAGCAAATCGAATCTACATTGCAGTAAATCTTGAACATGCGTCACTTCCCCCGAGTTTTGGTCGTTGAAGATGAGCCCGCCATCGCAGAATTGATCGCGATCAATTTGCGTCATAACGGTTTGGTCCCTACCTGTGTCGAAGATGGCGAAAAAGCGCAAGCTGAAATTGACGCTGTTCTGCCGGATGTGATTTTGCTCGACTGGATGATGCCGGGTCAAAGCGGCATCTACTGGGCCAAAAAATGGCGTAACGACCCGCGCACCAAAACCATTCCTATTTTGTTTCTGACGGCGAAAAGCGAAGAAGTAGATAAGGTGGCTGGCTTGGATGCTGGCGCAGATGACTACATCACCAAGCCTTTTTCAACCCAAGAATTGATGGCGCGTATTCGCTCTGTGCTCAGACGCCGGGCACCGCAACAGGCCGAAGACTCGGTCTCCATTGGCAACCTGCATATCGACGGCGCGACCCACCGGGTAACCTGGTCAGGCACCCTGCTGAAAATGGGGCCGACTGAATTTAAATTGCTTAATTTCCTGATGCACCATACGGAAAGAGTTCATTCCCGTTCTCAGTTGTTGGATAAGGTGTGGGGCGATCACATCTTTATTGAAGAACGTACGGTAGACGTGCACATCAAACGATTGCGGGAAGCATTGGGTGAAGCTGGTACGATGATTGAAACCGTTCGAGGCGTAGGCTATCGTTTTACCCAAAATCCATCCCCATGATCTTTTGCGCAGTCCTCCATGATTGGCAGGCTATTTAATCTTATTTTTGTACTTCTGCTGGGTGGTTTGGCGGCGTATTTCTGGCCAGGTCAAACCCAGAGTTTGCAAAATGCCCTGATGGGCATGTTGGCAGCCGCTGTGGCGCTCTACACCTACAACATCTGGCAAAGTCAGCGTTTGCTGCATTGGCTGCGGCAACCAGAGTTAGATAAGCAAATTCGTTTTCGGGGTGTGTGGGGTGAAGCAGGGGACCGGATCATCCGCTTGCTCAAGCTCAAAGAAAACCAACGAATAGTCAGTGAAGAAAGCCTGCGTCAATTTCTGGCGGCGATTCAGGCTTCACCACATGGCGTGGTGATTCTGGATAAAGATTCCCGTATCCATTGGAGTAACCAAACCGCCTACAGGCATTTAGGCTTGGATCCCAAGCTGGATGTACAGCAGTTGATAGGCAATATGCTGCGCAGCCCCGACTTCAGTCACTATGTGCATGCCAAATCATTCGACCGTGAAGTGTTTATCGAGGGCAGATTGCATCGGATCGACAGACCGCACAAGCTAGGCGTTCAGTTGTTTCCTTATGGTGACGGACGCATGTTGTTGTTGTCGCGCGATGTGACCTTGATTGAGCAGGCTGAAACCATGCGGCGGGATTTTGTGGCCAATGTGTCGCATGAAATTCGCACGCCTTTGACGGTGTTGTCCGGTTTCATCGAAACATTGCAAATGCTGTCGTTGACAGAAGATGAACGTGCCAAATACCTGAGCTTGATGGCGGCGCAGTCGGACCGCATGAAGTCACTGGTGGAAGATTTGTTGACGCTTTCCCGGCTGGAAGGCAGCCCGTTTCCCGGCAACCGCGATTGGGTGGCGGTTCACAAACTCTTCAAAACCTGTGAAGTGGAAGCGCAAGGACTGTCTGAGCGATTGCATCCGGCGGACAAAGGTCGTCAGCAGTTGGTATTTGAATTGCCCGAGGACAATGCGTCAGATGAACTGGCAGGGTCTCAATCTGAGTTGCACAGTGCGTTTTCTAACCTGATCAGCAACGCCATTCGTTACACGCCTGCGGGAGGCCAAATCACGGTCAAGTGGGCGCGCAACGCTGAGGAGGCTGTTTTTTCGGTGACTGACACGGGGCCAGGTATTGCGCCGGAGCATTTCTCCCGTTTGGCTGAGCGTTTTTACCGAATAGACAGAAGCCGCTCACGCGAGACCGGCGGCACGGGATTGGGACTGGCCATCGTCAAACACGTGGTGCAACGGCACGGCGGCACTTTGTTGATAGACAGCAAATTGAACAAAGGCTCGACCTTCTCCTTGCATTTCCCATCGGCCAGATGCCGCTTTGGCCAGACCGATGCGAAAGATCAGGTTGCAGTGAATTGACGTGATTTTTTTTCAGTGTGGTGCCACACCAGGTAGACCAAGCCCATACTGACCAGTACCAACGCCAGCAGACTCATGACCCAAAAAGCTTGCGGCGAAGGCATGGCAGACACACCGGGCAAGCCATGGTAGGCCAGCAAATAACCGCCGCTTAAACCCACACCCCACAACATCACGCTGTACAACACCATAGGAAGCAAGGTGACTTTGAAACAGCGAAGTATGAAAAAGCACAAGGTTTGGGTGGCGTCGCCCAAGTGGTAAAAACCAATCGTGATCAGCAAACTGGCCGCCATGGCTGACACTGAAGCATCTTTCGCATACAGCGCTGCCAGTTCATTTGAAAACAGCCACAGCAGGCAGGCTAAGCCAAAGGCCTCAAGGGCGATGAACTGAAAACCGATGCGAATGGCTTCGCGCATCTTGACCATATTGCCAGCACCTATCCAATAACTGACCCGTGCGCTGATGGCTATCGAGAATGACAAGGGGACCATGTACAACAGGGCGGTCATGCTGGACGCGATCTGGTGGCTGGCGCTGGCTGCTGTGCCCAGTCGGGCGATGAACAAGGCCATCAACGTGAATGAGGTGACTTCTACCAACACGCTGAAGCCGTTGGGTAGGCCTAGGCGTGCCATCTGCCGTAATTGCGCACCGTCAGGACGCTCCAGCCTCTGCCAGAGTTTGAACGGCTCATACAGCTTGCTGGTTTTCATCATCACCACGGCGCAGGTGGCCATGCCGAAAGTCACCAATACCGTGGCCAGGGCGCAGCCCATCAAACCCATGGCCGGCAGTCCAGCAAAACCGAAAGCCAGCGCGACAGAGACAGGGATTTTGGCAAGCAGCCCGCCAATTTGCAGCCAGGTCACCAAGCGGGGCTTGCCTATGCTTTGGTTCAGCGAACTGTAAAGCCGGAAGAACAACGCGGGCGGTAAGGCCAGGGCTTGCATGCCGAGATAAGACTCGATGTCGGCTTGAAGTGCCACCGGCACCTGTGTCCACTGCAATATCAGATACGGGGAAACAAGGACCAGCACACCCAGCAGGCTCAGGCACAACACAAGATACAAAGATTGCCTGAACAGACCGCCGATCTGCTCAAATTTTTTGCCGCCATACAACTCGGCAAACAAGGGAAGCATGGCTTGGATCACACCGATCATGGCCACGTACACAGTGATGTAAATGGCTGAGCTGACGGACAACACCGCCAGAGCGTGCGGGTCATACCGCCCGGCGATGAGGGTGTCTGTGACGCCAAACGCCACCACGGCCAGTTGACCTGCGAGGACAGTGCCTGCATGTTTGAGAATGGTTTGGCGTTCAGTCATGGGCTTGTTCCGGGTTGCGTCGATAGATCAGGACCACATCTTTTTTGTCTCCTGGTCGTTGGAATCTTTCGACTTGGGTCCAAAGAGCGCGGTGAGCGCTTTGCTCGAATTTCCCCTGCGAAGGGGCATTGACCAGCAGCCAGTCGCAGCGAGCTGTTTGGCTCAACGGTTCAAACCGCAGCTTGGCGTGGTAGCCCAGTCCGGCGATCTGGTTTCTGTCTAAACCAAAGTGGGAAATGCAATCCGTCTGACCAGTGCGTTCCAGCAATTCTTCTGCCCATGCTTTGTAACTCAAACCCCGGTCCAAAAAAGGCAGCCACAGCGTCATCAGCAATACCCAGCAGGCCACGCCGCCACTGGCGGGCAACACCATGCTTTTCCAAATGGCCGCAGGGTGTCGGCCAACACGCCATACAACCAGTTTGACCCATAAAACGCTTGCCACTAAGGCCAATACAAAAGCGACGAAGTTGAATTGGTGAACATAGCCCGGCACCAGTTTGTAGACGTTCAACGCCGGTTGTTCAGGTACGCCGGTTTCCAGTGAAATCCACACCACCCAGATGATGATGGCACCGGTGGAAAAGAACAGCAGAGTGAACCAGTCAACCAGCGCCCCGGCGGTCCGGCTGAACGTGGGGATGGCAAAAGCGGCTAGCGCTGCGAGGCTGGGCAGGGCCAGCAGCAAAGTTCTATCCGGGTTTTCTGTCAGCAGACTGGCCACTACAGTGGTGACTAACAAAAAAACAGGCAAGGCCAGGTGCTGGCTCCAAATTTGCTGGGTCCAAAGACGGCGCCAGCGCCAAATGGACCAGACTGCCAATGGCCAGGCCGGCCACAGGTACCAGACCATCAACTCTGGAAATTGCCGCCATTCGCCTGCCAACTGTTTCACGCTGAGGATTCGCCACTGCCATAAATCCAAGCCGTAGCTGAGCAACAGCAACATGACCAGCACGGCTGCAAAACCCACCAGTTGCAGCGGTTTGGCTTGCGGGTGGCGGGCCCACATCCACAGCGTACCCAAGCCGATCACGACAGACAGCGAGGGTGCGCCGCTGATGGTCAGTAGTAGCAGACCGACGGCCCAGGCTAGCATGCCTTTTCCCGGATGAAACGGCAACAGGGCAGAACCCATGAATACCAGGCTGACCGTTTGCAATTGAAAAGCCATGGGTGTGAGTTCGTGGCTGGGCACGGCCAATCCCAGGCAAGCCAGATAGCCTAAAAGCCCGGCATCAGCCAGTGATCTTGCATAGTCTTTTGGGTTGGCCTCGCCACCAAAAGCAAACGCCACCGGCTGGGCCTGCGGGTTGCGGGCCAGAAAATAAATGGCTTGCCACAAACATAACAAACCCGCAAAGTTCGCAATGACAAACGGTATACGCGCGGCTAAATCAGCCTTCAACCCAGGTAGGAGTTGAATCGAAATCGCCCCCAGCCAATAAGGCAGGTAAGCGTCGAGTTCAGGTTCTATGCCGGCCAGTTGCAGATGAAAGAACGTGGAGCTGCCATCGGCCAGACTCAGCATATAGCCCAGCGAGGCGATATCCATGCTCTTCCATGGGTCCCTGGCCATGCTGCCGGCAAACACATAAATAAAGCACAAGGACAGCAACAACCAATGAGGCAGTCGCCGCACGGCTTGGCTGGAAACAATCGCTGGCGTGGGTGTTTTCACCATCGGTTAGTTGAGCTTGTGGGCCAGGTTTGATATGCCAAAAAAAAGCAGCTGGTCAAGCTGCTTTTTGGGGAGCCAAGCTGCTTATTTAGCAGTGGTTTTTCCATACTTGTTACGGAACCGCTCAACACGTCCACCCATGGTGTCTACAGATTTTTGTGTGCCTGTATAGAAAGGGTGTGATTCGCTGGAAGTGTCAAGTTTGTAGAGGGGGAGTTCACGGCCATCATCCATTTTGATGGTTTCTTTGGTGTTGGCACAGGTACGTGTGACAAATTTGAAACCGTTGGAGAGGTCTACGAAGCAAACTTCGCGGTACTCGGGGTGAATGCCTTCTTTCATGTCTGATCCTTTGCAATTCGACAGCCACAGAAGCCAATCTTCTGCACTTTTCGTAAGGTGAAAATTGTAGCAGAGTCCTGATCAGCCGCCGCGACGCATCATGTCGAAGAAATCGACGTTGGTCTTGGTGGATTTCATGTTTTTGAGCATCAGTTCCATGGACTCGATTTCATCCAAGTTGTAGATGAACTGACGAAGAATCCGGGATTTCTGAAGAATTTCGGGACTGAGCAGCAATTCTTCGCGGCGGGTGCCGCTGCGGTTGAGTTGGATGGCCGGGAACACACGTTTTTCGTACAAACGACGGTCAAGGTGAATTTCGCAGTTGCCGGTGCCTTTGAATTCTTCAAAAATCACCTCGTCCATGCGGCTGCCGGTGTCTATCAGGGCAGTGGCGATGATGGTGAGGGAGCCGCCTTCTTCCACTTTGCGCGCGGCACCGAAAAAGCGTTTGGGTCTTTGCAACGCGTTGGCATCCACACCGCCGGTCAGCACCTTGCCTGAACTGGGAACCACGTTGTTATAGGCCCGGGCCAAACGGGTGATGGAGTCCAGCAAGATCACCACGTCTTTTTTGAGTTCGACCAATCGTTTTGCGCGCTCAATCACCATTTCGGCGACATGAACGTGGCGCGCAGCCGGTTCATCGAAAGTCGAAGCAATCACTTCACCTTTGACACTGCGCTGCATTTCGGTCACTTCCTCGGGGCGTTCGTCCACCAGCAACACCATGACATGGCTTTCCGGGTAGTTCGCGGTGATGGCATGTGCAATGTGCTGCATCATCACGGTTTTGCCGCTTTTTGGCGGAGCCACCAGCAATGCACGCTGGCCTTTGCCGATAGGCGCGATGATGTCAATAATGCGTCCTGTGATGTTTTCTTCGCCCTTGATGTCGCGCTCTAAGCGCATTTGTTCTTTAGGGAACAAAGGGGTTAAGTTTTCAAACATGACCTTGTGTTTATTGTTCTCAGGCAAATCGCCGTTGACTTGGTCTAATTTGGTCAGTGCAAAGTAACGCTCGCCGTCTTTGGGGATGCGGACTTCGCCTTCAATCATGTCGCCGGTGTGCAGGTTAAAGCGCCTGACCTGACTGGGACTTATATATATGTCATCTGTACTGGCCGTGTAGCTGGTATCCGGGCTGCGTAAAAAACCGAATCCGTCCGGCAAAATTTCCAATACTCCATCGGCAAACACTTGCTCACCCGCACGGGCTCTTTTTTTGATGATGGCAAACATTAACTCTTGTTTGCGCATGCGCCCGGTGTTCTCAATGTCGAGTTCTTCAGCTTGCTTTAAAACTTCAGACACGTGAAGAGCTTTGAGTTCATTCAGATGCATAGGGGTACTCCTGTTTGGAGTTCATGAGAGGAGGGGGGATTGGATGCAGGGGAAACTGCAACGATGTAAAAAGACCGCTTAAGCATTAGCCATGCAAAAGCAAATGTCCGAAAGTAATTATGACATGAAAAAAACTGGCCCTCAGGCCAGTTGTTGCTCCAGGAATTCGGTGAGCTGGGCTTTGCTTAATGCACCGACTTTGGTGGCTGCCAGTTGGCCGTTCTTGAAAAGCATCAAAGTGGGGATGCCACGAATGCCAAATTTTTCGGGAATTTCTCTGTTTTCATCTACATTCAATTTGGTAATTTGAAGTTTGCCTTCGTAGGTGGTGGCTGCTTCATCCAAAATGGGGGCAATCATTTTGCAAGGGCCGCACCATTCAGCCCAAAAGTCCACTAGTACAGCTTCTTTAGAGTCGATCACGGTTGATTCGAAAGTACTGTCAGAAATATGTTTGATCAGATCGCTTGCCATAGGGGTTCCTTGTTGTGAAGCGATTTTAGGATAATTTTTGATTTAATCCCCGCACCCGGGGGCTTTGTCATTTCTTTACCTAGAATGCCTGCATGTTCGTACATCTGCGCATTCACACTGAATTTTCTGTTGTAGACGGAACTTGCCGCATAGATGAACTGGTGGAGGCGGCGGCACAAGACGGACAAGCCGCGCTGGCCATCACCGACCTGAATAATTTATTCGCCGCCGTCAAGTTTTACTCCGCTTGCCGCAAAGCCGGTATCAAACCCATCATCGGCTGCGAAGTCAGTTTAAGCATGCCAGGGTTGAATACGGCTTCTGACACCTCCAAAGTAGTGCTGCTGGCACTGAATCACACCGGCTACTTGAATTTGTCTGAACTGTTGACAAGTTACTGGGTGGTGCCGGATGAAAAATCCCAGCCCCTATTGCATTGGGATGAGCTCAAAAAACGCGCAGACGGTTTGCTGCTTTTGTCTGGTGGGCAAGCAGGGCCATTGGGTCTGGCATTCAAGTCCGGTCAAAGTCACCATGCTGAGGCATTGGCTTTGGAGATGGCACAGGTGTTTTCAGGCCGTTTCTATATTGAATTACAGCGTTGCGCGCGTGCTGACGAAGAAACCTACAACGCTCAGGCGGTTGAATTGGCCGCCAGTTTGCAATTGCCCGTGGTGGCCACCCATCCGGTTCAATACCTGCTTGAAGATGACTTTGAGGCGCATGAAGCCAGGGTGTGCATTGCCAATGGCGAAATTCTGGGCAACCCAAAGCGCCCGAGACGATTTACCAAATCACAGTACTTTTTGAGCCAGTCGCAAATGGGCGACTTGTTCAAAGACATTCCGTCCGCCATTGCCAATTCAGCGGCCATCGCCCAAAGATGCAACCTGAATTTCGTCTTGGGTCGGCCCCAGTTGCCTGCATTTCCCACGCCCCTGGTGGACGGTCAGCCCTTGCCCGTCGAAGATTATTTCCGCGAACTGTCTTTTGCAGGACTGGAAAACAGGTTGCGCACTTTGTACCCGGACGCGCAAGCACGAGAGCAACAGCGCGGCGTCTATGAGCAACGCCTTGAATTCGAGATCGTCACCATATTAAAAATGGGCTTTCCCGGTTACTTCCTGATCGTGAGCGATTTCATCAATTGGGCAAAAAAACATGGCTGCCCGGTGGGACCCGGCAGGGGTTCGGGTGCCGGGTCGTTGGTGGCGTATGCGCTGAACATCACCGACTTGGACCCGTTGCAATACAACCTGCTGTTCGAGCGGTTTCTCAACCCCGAGCGGGTGTCCATGCCCGACTTTGACATTGATTTCTGCCAACTCAATCGGGATAGGGTGATTGACTATGTCAAAAACCAGTATGGCAGGGAGGCTGTCAGTCAGATCGTGACTTTTGGCACCATGGCTGCCAGAGCTGCGATCCGGGATGTTGGCCGAACCTTGGACATGAGTTACACCTTTTGCGATGGCTTGTCCAAACTGATTTCTAACAAGCCCGGCCAAAACATGACGATTGCCATGGCCTTGGCGCAAGAACCTGTGCTGGCTAAGCGGTATGCACAGGAAGATGAAGTCAAAATTTTGCTCAATCTGGCCCAAAAGCTAGAGGGCCTGACCAGAAACATCGGCATGCATGCGGGCGGAGTGTTGATCGCTCCCGGCAAGCTGACAGATTTTTGCCCGCTCTACCAACAACCGGGCAGTCCAGCAGCAGTCAGTCAATTTGACAAAGACGATGTGGAAGCCATAGGGCTGGTGAAGTTTGACTTTTTGGGCTTGGCCACGCTGACCATTCTGGAAAAAGCCAAGGATTTGATCGTTGAGCGTTATCCGGAACATGCGTCTTTCAGTTTCGAGTCCATCCCCTTGGACGATGAAAAAACCTACGCCTTATTTTCCAAAGGCAAAACTGAGGCCGTGTTCCAGTTTGAAAGCCGTGGCATGCAGGCCATGTTGCGAGATGCCAAACCGACCCGCTTAGAAGATTTGATTGTGTTGAATGCGCTTTTCCGGCCCGGCCCGATGAGCCTGATTCCCAGTTTTGTCGCACGCAAACACGGACGTGAAACCATTGAATACCCGCATCCCTTGGCCGAGCCGATTTTGGCTGAAACCTACGGCATCATGGTTTACCAAGAGCAGGTGATGCAAACTGCGCAGGTGCTGGGTGGCTATTCGCTGGGTGGTGCCGATCTGTTACGCCGGGCCATGGGCAAGAAAAAAGCCGAGGAAATGGCTTTGCACCGTTCGATTTTTCGCGAAGGCGCGGCTAAAAACCAGATATCCACCGAACAAGCAGATGCCATTTTTGATTTGATGGAGGAATTTGCGGGCTATGGCTTTAACAAATCGCATGCCGCCGCTTATTCTTTGTTGGCTTACCACACAGGCTGGTTAAAAGTCCATTTCACCGCCGAATTTTTCAGCGCCAACATGACCGTGGAAATGGACGACACCGACAAATTGAAAATCCTGTTTGACGATGCATCTGAAATGGGCATCACATTTGACCGGCCTGACATCAATACCGGAGATTACGAGTTCAAACCGGTTGCCAAAAACATGATTCGCTATGGTTTGGGTGCGATCAAAGGCACAGGCAAAGCAGCGATTGAAGCCATTTGCGAGAGCCGACGGCAGGGCGGCCATTTCAACAGTTTGTTTGATTTTTGCGTGCGTATAGACAGAAGCCGTGTGAACCGCAGAACCGTAGAAGCTTTGATCAAAGCCGGTGCATTTGACAGCCTGTGGACAAACCGGGCAGAGTTACTGGCCTCCGTGGGATTGGCGTTTGAATTTGCCCAGACCCAGGAAAACAACTCTAACCAAGGTGGATTGTTCGATATGGCCGATGCGCATGGCAGCGGCACCAGCGAACCGGCCTTGGTGTCACAAGCGCCATGGGGTGCCAGAGAGCGTTTGACTGTTGAAAAGTCGGCGATCGGATTTCACTTGTCCGGCCACTTGTTTGATGAGTCAGAGTTGGAAATCCGAAAATTTATCAAACACACCCTGGCCAGCTTGAGTGACAGCCGCGAGCCGCAGTGGGTGGCCGGCATTGTGCGTAGCGAGCGATCCATTCCCACCGCCAAGGGCAAGCTCAATATTTTTGTGCTTGACGATGCCAGTTGTTCCATTGAGGTGTCTGCTGATGAAGCACTGTATGCACGTTACCGCGCCTTGGTGAAAGAGGACGAACTGATTATTTGTTTGCTCAAAGTGCAGAACGACAGAAGAGGCGGGGGTTTGCGCTTTAGCCTGGTGGATGCCTTGGATATGCCGACCGCACGCTGTCGTTTCGGCAAATATTTGAAAATTTCTGTTTCCGAGATGTCTGGTGCTCAAAGCATTTTGTTCAAACGGCTGACAGATGCCTGTACTTTGAATTCAGTTCCCATATCTTCCGGATTGCCCGTGAGGCTGCATTTGAATTTGCAGCAAGCGGAGGTGGAAATTCAGCTAGGAGAAAAGGCTTATATTCACCCGACAGATGACATCTTGCAGGATTTGATGGAACATGTCGCACCCCAAGACACATTGATTGTTTACGACTAAGCCATGTTTTTCAATCTTCCGACCATCATGACCTGGACCAGAATTCTGGCCATACCTTTATTGGTGTGGGTTTTTCGCTGGCCGGTTAGCATGGAGTTACGCAATCTGATTGCAGCCTGCATGTTTGTGGTGTTTGCGCTGACTGATTGGCTGGACGGTTTTTTGGCACGCAAGTTAAATCAAACATCTGCATTCGGTGCGTTTTTAGACCCGGTGGCAGACAAATTTCTGGTGTGTGCCTGTTTGCTGGTGCTGGTTGATCTGGGGCGGGTGGACGTGATTGTTGCTTTGCTCATCATTGGACGCGAAATTGCAGTGTCTGCCTTGCGAGAATGGATGGCACAAATTGGCGCATACAAAACAGTGGCCGTTCATATGATCGGCAAGGTGAAAACCACTGTGCAAATGGTGGCCATTCCCTTTTTGCTTTTCGACGGTGTGGTGTTTGGCGTGATTGACACCGGTTATTGGGGCGAAATTTTCATCTGGATCTCTGCCATATTGACAATTTGGTCCATGGTTTTTTATCTTCAGAAAGCCATTCCGCATATCAAAGAAAGTGTGGGGCAGTGAACACCCAATCAGGCTGCATTTGAAACCCACTAGAATGCAGTGATTACATTTTTTCAACCTATCAAAACAAACCTGAAGTTAAGGGGATTCTTGTGAACAAAACAGAACTGATCGAACATATCGCCACTGAAGCTGACATTTCCAAAGCAGCAGCTACCCGTGCATTGGAATCTCTGCTTGAAGCTGTTAAAAACAGCCTCAAAAAAGGCGACGCAGTTTCACTCGTCGGTTTCGGAACTTTCGAAGTCAGCCAACGTGCTGCCCGTGACGGCCGCAACCCTGCCACTGGCGCCGCCATCAAAATCAAAGCAGCGAGCGTTCCCAAATTTCGTCCAGGCAAGGCTTTGAAAGATGCCTTGAACTAAGATGCGGTTTCGGTGGGGTGCTTAGCTCAGTTGGTAGAGCGGCGCCCTTACAAGGCGTAGGTCGGCGGTTCGAGCCCGTCAGCACCCACCACCCACTTCGGCGAACATGGTTCGCCTTTTTATTTTTTACATCACGAGACTGTCATGTTTGATTTCATACGCAATCACAAAAAGATCATGCAAATCCTGCTGATCATTCTGATATTTCCATCTTTTGTTCTATTCGGCATTGATGGCTACAAGCGTTTTCAAAGTCATGGCGATATCGTGGCGACAGTGAATGGCACGGACATTTCCAAAGAGGAGTGGGAGGAATCCCACAAGAAAGAAGTCACCCGCATGCGCGCTTCCATGCCCAATGTGGATGCCAGCATGTTTGATACACCGGCCATGAAATACGGCGTGCTTGAGCGCATGGTGCAAACCAAAGTGTT
>CANNRV010000033.1 GCA_947508145.1 Comamonadaceae bacterium | reverse complement strand
GCGCCGCCCCAGTCGTGCGCCACCAGTGCAGCCAGCGGCGCATCGGCGCTGACATGCTGTTTCAATGCGACGATGTCTTTGACCAATTCTTTGGCGCGGTAAGCCTTGACATCTGTCGGTGCCGAAGAGCCTGCATAACCGCGCATATTGGGAGCAACACAGAAATAACCGCCGTGTTCTGCCTGGCTGAAATGCATTAGCAGTTCATCCCACACAAAAGCGGCTTCGGGAAAACCGTGCAAAAACAGCATGACTGGTTGGCCTGGCTGACCGGCCAGTCGGCAATCCAATGAGATGCCGTGGGGCAGGGAAATGCGTTCGCTGCGGATCATGCGGCCACCACGGGCGGGTGTGTCCATTCCCACAGTTTGAGGCTGACTTCTTCTACGCCTTGCTTTTTGAGCGAAGAAAACAAATGCGCTTCGCCGCCGCCGGACTGCAATTTGGCGATCGACAAGGCCTTGGTCGCTTCGCTGCGGTTGAGCTTGTCGGCTTTGGTCAGCAACATCAAAAATTTCAGGCCTTCCTCGACTTTGGGCCGAATCACTTCCAGCAGGATTTCGTCCAACTCGGTCACGCCCAGGCGCGGGTCGCACATCAACACCACGCCTTTGAGGTTGTCGCGGGTCATCAGGTAATTGGCCATCACCCTTTGCCAGCGGATTTTGTCGGACTTGGGCACCGCCGCGTAGCCATAGCCGGGCAAATCGGCCAGCACGGTGTCGGTTTGGTTTTGTCGACCCAGCGCAAACAAATTGATGTGCTGGGTGCGCCCCGGCGTTTTGGAGGCGTAGGCGAGTTGCCGCTGCTGCGTCAACACATTGATGCACGTGGACTTACCGGCGTTGGAGCGGCCGACAAATGCGATTTCAGGCTGGTCGTAAGCAGGCAGATGGTGCAATTGCGCCGCTGTGGTTAAAAACCTGGCGGTATGCAGCCAGCCGACGGCTTGTTTGACACGGTCTGTCCGGTCAGCATCGGCTGCAATAGGAGTTGGGGCCATGGTGTTTCTTTGTGTGCAACCCGGGGCGGGTGCGGATGTGCATTGTAGAATCCCCGATTGACTTATTCAGACCCGACTACCATGACTTTATTTGTCCGTATGTTGTTGTCCGTCAGCCTGACGGGCATTTTTTTGCAAGCGCATGCCCAAGACCATGCACCCGCTGCTCCCAAAGTTGATCCGGCCAAAGGCGCTGCCATTTTCAATGGCGTGTGCGTCACTTGCCACGGTGCAGAAGGTAATTCAGGCATTCCCCTGAACCCCAAATTGGCGCAACAACACCCCGAATACATTGCCAAACAACTGGCTGAGTTCAAATCCGGCAAACGCGCCAACCCTGTGATGCTGGGTTTTGCCTCCGCGCTCAGCGAAGACGATATGCGCAATGTCGGCGCCTATTTGGGCAGCACCAAGGCCAAGCCCGGTTTTGCCAAAGACAAAGAACTGGCAGCCTTGGGTGAAAAAATTTACCGTGGCGGTATTGCTGACAGACAAATCCCCGCATGCGCCGGTTGCCACAGCCCCAATGGCGCTGGCATTCCAGCGCAATACCCGCGTTTGAGTGGCCAGCACGCCGACTACACCACCTCCCAATTGACCCAGTTCCGCGACGGCATTCGTAAAAACAGCTTACAAATGAGCCAGGTTGCTGCTAAATTGAATGACCGCGAAATCAAAGCAGTGGCTGATTACATCGCTGGTTTGAACTGATCAATCCAGCTTTTCATCCCCCTAGGCTGACCGTGTGTCAGCCTTTTTTATTTTCAGGAACAACACCATGTTGATACGACAAGACCGGGGTTTCGAACACGCCATCCCCAGCGAGATCACACCGTCCCATGTCTACAGCCGCCGACGGGAATTCCTGCATCAACTGGCGGCGGCAGGCATGTTGGCCACCAGCGCATCTGCCTGGTCACAAACCACCCCCAGACCGGGCAAATTAAGCGCATTGAACAGCAGCGTATCTACTTTGTCGGGAGCTCAAGCGACGGAAACAGTCACGCCCTACAAAAACGCCAGCACCTACAACAATTTTTATGAATTCGGTACCGACAAGTCCGACCCGGCGCAAAACGCCCACAGTTTGAAAACACGCCCTTGGACGGTGGAGATTGAAGGCTTGGTGAAAAAGCCCGGTAAGTTCAGCGTGGAAGATTTGCTCAAACTCAGTCCAATGGAAGAGCGCATCTACCGCATGCGTTGTGTCGAAGGCTGGTCCATGGTGATTCCTTGGGTGGGTTATTCCTTGTCTGAGCTGATCAAGCGGGTGGAGCCTTTGGGTAGTGCGAAATACGTGGAATTCGTCACCTTGGCCGACCCCAAAACCATGCCTTATGTCGGTTCGCGTGTGTTGAACTGGCCGTATGTAGAAGGCTTGCGCATGGACGAAGCCATGCATCCCCTGACCTTGCTGAGCTTTGGCATGTATGGCGAAGTGCTACCCAACCAAAACGGCGCACCCTTGCGCTTGACCGTGCCTTGGAAATACGGTTTCAAGAGCGGCAAAAGCATTGTGAAAATCCGCTTCACTGAAAACCAACCGGCGACCGCCTGGAACAAAGCGGCTGCGCATGAATACGGTTTTTATTCCAACGTGAACCCGAATGTGGACCACCCGCGTTGGAGCCAGGCCAGCGAGCGGCGCATAGGCGACGGCGGTTTGCTGGCCAAGAAAATCAAAACCCTGATGTTCAATGGTTACGAAGCACAGGTGGGGCAGTTGTATGCCGGTATGGACCTGACCAAGAACTTTTAAGCGCACTTCAGCTTTGGTTTCGGGCGCTGCATAGGTTCAAAACAAAAAACCTTGCTTTTTAATGGAATGCGTGGATTCACATGACCGTGCGACAGCTTTTGGTATTGCCGCGAAGTAAATTGCTGCTCCAGTGCGTGCTGGCTTTGCCGTTCGCTTGGATGGTGTGGGCGGTGTTCAATGATGCGCTTGGTGCCAATCCTGCGGAAGCGCTCAGCCGCTCCAGCGGTGACTGGACTTTGCGCTTGCTGTGTCTGACGTTGGCGGTCACGCCCGTGCGCCAACTCACACACACGCCCGAGTTGATCCGCTTCAGACGCAGCCTGGGTGTCGCTACTTTTGTGTATGCCTGCTTGCATTTGCTGTGTTATGCCTGGTTCGATCAAGGGTTTGAGCTGGCTGACATCGCCCGCGACCTGGTGAAGCGGCCATTCATCTGGCTGGGCATGTTGTGTTTTGTGTTGATGTTGCCGCTGGCCGTTACGTCGACGAATGCTGCGGTGCGTTGGCTGGGCGGCAAGCGCTGGCAGTTATTGCACCGGCTGGTGTATCTGCTGCCGTTGTTTGCCTTGTTGCATTTTTATTGGATGCGGGCCGGTAAAAACAATTTTGCTGAGGTGTGGATTTATGTTTGTATTTTTGTCAGCTTAGGGGGTCACAGGGTTTGGCGTTGGTCCACAACAATAAGAGTTAGAAACACTCGTTGACTTCATAAATTACTGTATATTCATCCATATAAATGGAAGAAGCTTGAACCATGTCATTTCATTCAATCGAAATTTGCGCAGGGGCTGGCGGTCAAGCTTTGGGGCTTGAAAACGCCGGTTTTGCCCACGATTGCCTGGTAGAAATTGACAAAGCTGCATGTCAAACATTGATGTTGAATCGCCCATCATGGACAGTGGTGGAAGCTGATTTGCACCATTTCCAGGCTGACAAATGGCGCGGCCTCGAACTGTTCGCAGGCGGTGTACCTTGTCCACCATTCTCCAAGGCCGGCAAGCAATTGGGCAACGAAGATGACAGAGATCTTTTTCCCGAAGCCTTGCGTTTGGTGGCGGAGTGCAAACCCCAGGCTGTGATGTTGGAGAACGTCAGGGGATTGCTGGATGCGGTATTTGATGAATACAGAGCCAAACTCATCAGCGATTTAAAAAAATTGGGATACATCGCTGAATGGCGCTTGCTGAATGCCAGTGATTTTGGCGTGCCTCAGCTGCGTCCCCGGGTCATCATCGTGGCGCTGAAAAGTTCTGTTTCCCGTTTTTTCAATTGGCCAGTGCCGTCCAGTGCACCTGCCCCAACTGTCGGCAAGGCCTTGTTCGATTTAATGGCCTCCAACGGATGGGCTGGCGCTCACAGATGGAAAGAGCAAGCTTGTGATATTGCCCCCACGCTTGTGGGTGGCAGCAAAAAACACGGTGGGCCAGATTTAGGCCCGACCCGCGCGAAGAAAGCCTGGGCCACATTGGGTGTGGATGGCAAAGGCATTGCGGACGATGTTCCTATGCCTCATTTCGTGGGTATGCCAAGATTGACTGTGCGTATGGCTGCACGCATTCAAGGTTTTCCAGACGAGTGGAAATTCAGCGGAAAAAAAACTTCCGCTTATCGGCAAATCGGTAATGCGTTTCCTCCGCCAGTGGCTTGCGCGGTAGGAACTCAGATCAAAATGGCTTTGAATGAAGCCGCCAAGCCCAAACTCAAAATCGCCTAAAGACTCCCGGCCTGTTAACAGAGGTGCCAAAGCCCGTTTGCGGGCACACTTTCTTGCCAACTTGGGCAAAGTGATGGGCAGTGACGAGTTAAGACAGGTAGCTAACAATCAATCCGAGTGGGCGCGTCGCATACGCGAATTGCGCAATGAAGAGGGCTACCAAATCCTCACCCACAATGACCGCAGTGAACTCAAGCCCGGTCAGTATCTACTTGAAACGCCTAAACCCTTGCCTGCGTTTGCCAGACAAATTTCCAAAGAAACCCGGGCTTTTGTATTGGACAGAAACGGCTTTACGTGTCAGATGTGTGGAGCCGTTGCCGGTGAAGTGCATCCGTATGACGCAACAAGAAAAACCCGATTGCATTTGGGGCACATCATCGACAAAAGCATGGGGGGTACTGACGAACCTGCCAACTTAAAGGCCATTTGCTCTGTATGCAACGAGGGCGCGTCCAATGTGACTTTGGCACGTCCTGATTTACAGAAATTATTGGTTCAAGTCAGACGTGCTACTGCGCAAGATCAACGCGAAGTGTTGCGCTGGCTACAGAAAAAATTCCCGGCCTGACATCAAACCAGATGCTCGCCGCGCATCTGGTCCGCAGCTGTTTCGCGGCTGCGAATCAGGTGCGCTGTGTCGCCGTCCACCAGCACCTCAGCCGGGCGGCCGCGCGTGTTGTAGTTGCTGGCCATGCTCATGCAATAGGCACCGGCTGACAGCACGGCCAGTTTGTCGCCTGCTTGCGCATTCAAAGCGCGGTCGTGTCCTATCCAGTCGCCGCTTTCACACACCGGGCCAACCACGTCGTACACCTGCGTCGGTGCATCGCTCAGCTTCAACGGCACGATCTGGTGAAACGCTTCGTACATCGCCGGGCGCGGCAAGTCGTTCATGGCAGCGTCGATGATGCAAAAGTTTTTTTGCTCGCCGGGTTTGATGAACTGCACTTCGCTCACACACACGCCTGCGTTGCCTACCAGCGAGCGACCGGGCTCGATCATCAACTGCCGTTGGCCGAAACCGCGTTTATCCAAACGGGCCAGCAATTCGGCCCACAGCGCATCGGCGGCAGGCGGGGTGTCGCCGTTGTAGTTGATGCCTAGGCCGCCGCCGAAATCCAGGTGGTGAATCGGTATGCCAGCAGCTTCGATCAGCTCGACCAGATCCAGCATTTTGTCAAGCGCATCCATGTACGGGCTGGTGGTGGTGATTTGCGAGCCGATATGGCAATCAATGCCCACGACTTTCAACCCGGCCAGCGAGGCGGCATGTTGGTAAGCCTGCAAAGTACGTTCGTGCGCGATGCCAAATTTGTTGCCCTTGAGGCCGGTGGAAATATAGGGGTGGGTTTTCGGGTCGACGTTGGGATTGACGCGAATACTGACCGGTGCCACCTTGCCCAGCGACAAAGCCACTTGGTTCAGCACATCCAGTTCTGCTTCGCTCTCCACATTGAAACAAGCGATACCGGCTTGCAAAGCGGTTTGCATTTCTGCGCGGGTTTTGCCGACTCCCGAAAAAATCACATTCGATGCGTGCGCGCCTGCGGCTTGCACCCGGGCCAGCTCACCCGCCGACACGATGTCAAAACCGCAACCGGCTTGGGCAAACACTTGCAACACCGCCAAACTGGAATTGGCCTTCATGGCGTAATGCACTTTGGCTTGGCGACCGGCAAACGCGCGTTGGTAAGCCGACAGCGCATGCAACATGGACGCTTTGGAATAGACAAACAAAGGCGTGCCGTGGGCATCGGCCAAATCGCTCAAGCGCAGTTGTTCCACATATAAATCGGAGTCGCGGTAGGCGAAAAAAGGTGCGCCGGGCAGTGTGTGTGTGGTCATGTCTAAAAGGTAGGTCAAACAAGCTCAAGGCTTGGCCGGTGGTTCGGCTTTGGGGGAGGGCAACAGAATGTCAGGAAATTTGACCCGGTCTTTGAATTCGGGGTCGTCCGGTAACACCAGATCGGATTTGTAACCACATGCGACAAGCAGCGAGACCACCACGGCGAGCATGCTGCCTAAAATCAGGTTTTTCATGGGGAAATTGTACTCAGCCCCTGTTGTGTAAACGCTTGCATTGACAAGCACTTAATTTGAAGCAAGCACAGATGACAGACAACGAATTCATGGACCACGCGGAAACACTGCTGCGCAGGCTAGAAGCAGTGTGCGATCAATTCAATGACAGCGAAGATATTGACATTGACAACCAACGCGTGGGTGGCATGGTCACCATGACGTTTCCCAACCGCAGTCAGCTGATCGTGAATTTGCAAAAACCTTTGCAGGAAGTGTGGCTGGCCGCGCAAAGCGGCGGTTACCACTACCGTTTTGACGGCAGCGCCTGGCAGGACACCAAAGGCCAGGGCGAGTTCTGGCAGCAACTCAGCCGGGATGCCAGTGTGCAATATGGCCGGGACCTGAAGTTCAGCGCTTGAACCGCGCTTGAACCGCGCTCACCCCGCAACGGCTGGCGGGGGTTGCGTTATTCCTTGAACAGGTCCAGGATTTTTTTCTTCTCCGGATCGACTGCATCGCTCTCAGCGGGTTTGCCGTCTATGCCCAGACTGGTGATGCCTGTGCTGTGGGTGTATTCCTGATAGAACCAGTCGTTGCCTTCAAAAATTACGCCTGCTGGCACCGGCATACCGCTGACCGGCGTGTTTTTCAACGCGTGCTGCATGTAGCTGATCCACACCGGCAGACTCAAACCGCCGCCGGTTTCACGGTCGCCGAGTTTGCGCGGTGTGTCATAGCCAATCCAGGTGACTGCGGTCAGCGTTTGGTGGTAGCCCGCAAACCAGGCGTCCATGGAGTCATTGGTGGTGCCGGTTTTGCCGTAAATGTCGCTGCGTTTCAAGGTGGCTTGCGCGCGCATGGCCGTGCCCGCGCGTGTCACTTCCTGCAACAAGTGGCTGATCAAAAAAGCGTTGCGCGGTTCAATCGCACGCGAACGCTCATCCAGTTCAATCGGGGTATAGGTGGATAAGACCTTGCCCAGCGGGTCGCTGACTTTGGTGATCAGATAGGGTTTGACCAGATAGCCGCCGTTGGCAAACACCGAATACCCCATCGCCACTTGCATGGGCGTGACCGAACCGGCACCCAGCGCCATGGTCAGGTAGGGCGGGTGTTTTTCCGGGTCAAAGCCAAAGCGGCTGATCCAGTTTTGCGCATTTTGCGGCCCCACCGCTTGCAGTATGCGGATGGACACCATGTTTTTGGATTTGGCCAGTGCGGTTTTCAGGCTCATCACGCCTTCAAATTTGCCGTCGTAGTTTTTCGGTTCCCAGGCCTGTGAGCCGGTGGCGCTGGCATCAAAAAACAGCGGCGCATCGTTCACCTGGGTGGCCGGGGTGAAACCTTTTTCCAGCGCAGCGGAATAAATGAATGGCTTGAAGCTGGAGCCCGGTTGCCGCCAGGCTTGGGTGACATGGTTGAATTTGTTTTTGTCGAAATCGAAACCGCCCACCAAAGAGCGGATCGCGCCGTCGCTCGGGTCCAATGCCACGAACGCGCCTTCCACCTCGGGCAACTGGGTCAGGCTCCAATCGCCTTTGGCGTTTTTCGCCACACGCACCACCGCGCCGGGACGCAGCTTGATGTTGGCGGGGGCTTTGTCAGACAAAGCCGAGGTGACTGGCTTTAAGCCGTCGCCGCTGATGTCAAGCACTTCGCTGTTTTGCCGCACCACGCGCACTTTTTTCGGCGTGACTTCCAGCACCACCGCGCCCAGCAAATCGCCTTTGTCACCGGCTTCAATCAATGCATCGTCAATCGCGTCTTCGAGTTCGCGCGGGTCGGTAGGCAAGGTGATGAATTTTTCAGGCCCCCGGTAGACCTGACGCAACTCATAGTCCATGATGCCGCGTCGCAAGGCCTGGTATGCCACTTCCTGGTCTTCGGCTTTGATGGTGGTGTAGACATTCAGGCCGCGCGTGTAAATGTCATTGCCGTATTGCGCAAACATCAGCTGGCGTGCCATTTCAGCAATGTATTCGGCATGCGTGTTGTTGGGCGTGCTGACATTGCGGATTTTCAATTCCTCGGTTTTCGCCGCCTTGGCTTGGGCAGCGGTGATAAAGCCGTTGTCTTGCATGCGCTCAATGATGTAGAGCTGGCGCGAGCGGGCTCGCTTGGGGTTGTTGATCGGGTTGTAGGCTGATGGCGCTTTGGGCAAACCGGCCAGCATGGCGGCTTCGGCGATGCTCAGCGATTGAATCGGTTTGCCGAAATAGGTTTCAGCAGCCGCTGCAAAACCATAGGCCCGGTGGCCCAGGTAAATCTGGTTCAGGTAAATCTCAAAAATCTGGTCTTTGCTGAGCAAGTGCTCTAGCTTGTAGGTCAGCAGCAGCTCGTAAATTTTGCGGGTAAAGGTTTTTTCAGACGACAAATACACATTGCGCGCCACCTGCATGGTGATGGTGGATGCACCCTGGCTTTTGGCCCGGCCCACGTTGGCTAAGCTGGCTCGCACCAAGCCGATGTAGTCGACACCGCCGTGTTGGTAAAAGCGGGCATCTTCAATAGAGAGCACGGCTTGTTTGACCACATCCGGTATGTCTTTGAATGGCACCAGCTTGCGCCGCTCTTCGCCGAATTCACCAATGACCTTGCCTTCAACCGAGAACACCCGCATCGACAGCTTGGGCCGGTAATCGGCCAAATCAGAAATGTCCGGCAGTTGCGGGTAAGCCATCACCAGCGCCACACCGACCAGCAGCAACAGCGTTGCGACACCGGCGGCGGACAAACCCAAAGCCCAGCTGAAAAACGTCACCAGCAGCCGCCAAAGGTTGTTGGCAGGGCGGGACTGCGGATCGTCCTGCGGGCGATCGGAGGCGGGTGGTTGTGGGGGCATGTCGGGGGTTTGGCGCAAAGCCAAATGCAAAGTAGGAAGCAGATTGTAAAAAAAACGCCAGTGCAGCTTAACTGACGCAGCCTTCAAGCGTTTTACAACCTCGCTCATCGACACCACAGGAGGAAATATGAACAGGCCTTTTCGCCGCGTGGCACGCAGTCAGTCTCCGGGTTTGGGCGTGTGTTTGACTGAGCATGGCATGGCGATGGCGCAAATCACGCCCGGGGCCGGGCCGGTCAACGCTCGTACGCATTGGTATTGGTACCCGCAGTCCGAATCGCAGCACAGCGCTGCATCATCACCTAGCCGGTTTGACCCCGAACCGCTGCGCCAAGCCCGCCAACGCAGCGGTTTTCAGGCCCGTTCGCTGGCCATGGCTATACCGCAGTCGCAGTTGCAGTCCTACCAGTTTCAGTTTGACAGCCGTTTGAATCTTCGTCAATTACAAACACAAGTGCGTGAGCAATTGCAGGCCGTGTTGCCTTGGCCCTTGGCAGATGCGGTGTGGGATTTTCAAGTCACCGCTGCGGCCGCCGAGCCCGCCGTCGCCAAGCCCAGCGGCCGTCCGGCCTGGTTAGACCAGGCCTTGCAAGCCCAGCCGGTGCAACAGGTGGATGTGCTGGCCGTGCCCCGGGCTTGGGCCCAGTCTTGTGAAGACGCTTGCCGCCAAGCCGGTTTGCAACTGGTCAGACTGGAACCCGCATGGCAAGCCAGTCAGCGCTGGCAGGCGTATACGCAGCAACAGCGCAACGGCGTATTGCAAGAAAACACTGCGATGTATGGCCAGGTGATGAGCGAGGACTTGCAGGCCGTGGCGGGCGGACTGGCGCTGGGTGTGGTGACGGCATGAGCAACTTCAACCTGCTGCCTTGGCGTGAACGCAGACGCGAGCGCCGCATGCGGCATTGGCGCTGGGCTGGTTCGACTGCTCTGGTGTTCACCTGTGTGGCAACGCTTGCCTTGGAGCGCGAGTCCAGCGATTGGCTGGAACAGCACCAAGTCCGGCTGAATGAGAGGCGGCAGCAACTGCAAGTCTTGCAAAACGAACTCACTGAATCGGGTTTGTGGCAAACCCGCTTACAGCAAGCCGGACAAGTGCAAGCCGAATGGGCGGCATGGCAGGCGCAGCAATCACAAGCCTGGCAATTGGTGCAGCATCTGTTGTCGGTGCCGCCACGCGGCGTGCAAATAGAGCGCATGGTGTGGCGCGACCAACAACTGGCCTTGAACGGTTGGACCCTGAGCGAAGGGCATTTGCAAGCCTGGTTATCGCGATTGCAGGCCCAAGGGCTGACAGCCCGTGACACCCGTCAACGCGTGGAAGCCGCCCAGTGGTCGAAAGACGATGGTCTGGCCGCCAAGCGCCACCCGTTCAGCCTGCACATAGCAACAACGGTCAAGTCGCCGTTGGCAACGCCATGAACTTGGTGTGGGAATCGCCCTGGCCGCAATGGCGCAGCCATTGGCATGTGCTGCATGCGTGGCCGCCGCTCGCGCAATGGCTTCTCTTGGTGCCGCTGAGTGTGGGCCTCACGCTTTCAGTCAGTGCCTGGTGGTCTGCCGATGCCTGGCAAGCCTGGTGGCAGGCCGATGAGGAATGGCAGCAGTTAGAGGACGAGCTACACACGCTCCAACAGCAAGCCGCACAATTGCGCCAACGCATTCAAAGCTTGCGCGATATGCCGCATCCCTCGGGCTGGCCGGTGCCTGCGTGGCAAACCTGGCCGCAAGCCGCGCAAACCGACGAAACCCAGTTATTGCAAGAGTGGCTGGCTTGGGGACGGCAACACGGTTTGGCCGCCCAAGCCCTGCCGCTGACGGGTGCCAACGCGGTGCGATTAACAGGTGCCATGGCCGCGCAACTGGCCGCCTGGCACGGGGCGCCGCAAGCCTTTCCGCGTTTACGGGTCACTGCATTTGAATGGCAGCGCGTGCCCGGTAAAGACAGCTTGCAACTGGAACTGAGCTGGGTACAAGCCAAAGACGGCCCCACCGTTGACAAACCGCAACCGCCCAAAATACCCGGCGACAAAACCGACATGCAAAGCCAGAAAGCGCCAAGTGCTGAACGCCACCCAGCACCTGGCCCCAAAGCACACGCCTTGTATAACGTGTTTCAGGTGTCGGCCTTGCGCAGCGGTTTACCGCCACACCTGCTGTCGCAATCGATGCAAGGCTGGCCGCAGTTACACCACCAGGAGTTGGCGCAATTGCGCTGGATGGGCAGCTTGGACAAACCCGGGGAGCGACAGGCTTTGCTGGCATTCAATGGTTTGGTCTACCCGGTGCATGTGGGCGACACGCTGGGGCGCGACTGGGGTCAGGTCACGCAAATTGGGCGCGACCATTTGATACTGCGCGAATGGCAGCCAGACCAAAACGGTGAATGGATTGCAAGCCGCCGCCGCTTGCCCGCCGGGGATAAGCCATGAACCGCCGCATTTGGCTTGGCATCACAGTGGGGCTGATGCTGGTCGCCTCAAGCCTGTGCCTATCTGCTGAGCCGACCAACGGCGATGAAGCGACTCCGGAATTCCGTGGCGCACCCATGTCCATGCATTTTCAAAGTATCGATTTGCGTACCGCCTTGCAACTGGTGGCCGAGTTCAGTGGTGTCAACATCATCATGTCCGACAGCGTCACTGGTCAGTTGACCATGCGTTTGCAAGACGTGCCTTGGGACCAGGTGCTGCACACCATATTGCAAACACGTGGATTGGGTCAGCAGCAAACCGGCAACGTGATTTGGGTGGCTCCGCAGTCTGAACTGGCGGCACGTGAAAAAAGCAGACTGGAAAACCGCCACGCCATACAAGTGGTGGAGCCGGTGCAAACCCGGGCGTTTGCATTGAAATACGCCAAGGCTGCTGACTTGCTACCCACCTTGTTGCAACCGGGAAGTTCCAGTTCGCCGACAGCCGCCCGTTTGCTCAGCCCGCGCGGCAGTGCCATGGCAGATGCACGCAGCAACCAGTTGTTCGTCACCGATATCGCCGAGCGATTGCAACAGGTGGCGCAACTGATTGAGCGTGTCGACGTACCGCAGCGCCAGGTGTTGATAGAGGCCCGCATTGTGGAAGCGTTGGACAATTTCGCATCCTCCTTGGGCGTGCGTTTGTCCACACAAGCCGAGGGTTTCAATGTGAATTTGCCGGCGGTGAAAGCCTTGGGAGCCGACCCGGCTAACGCGGCTTTCACATTCTTTGACCCGGCGCACAGCCGTCGTCTTGGCGCAGAGCTATCCGCCATGGAAGCCGAAGGCTTGGGGCGCGTGGTGGCCAGTCCGCGTCTGGTCACGGCCAACCAGTCCAAAGCCTTGATAGAGCAAGGCACCGAGTTGCCCTACCAGTTGTCCGGACCGAACGGCAGCACATCCATTGCCTTTCGCAAAGCCAATTTGCGGTTGGAAGTCACGCCGCACATCACGCCTGATGGCAGCATCACCATGTACCTGGAAGTGTTCAAAGACAGCGTCGGACAAAACACACCCGCCGGGTTTGCGATTGACACCAAGCATGTGATGACCCAGGTGCGGGTGCCGGATGGCGGCACCGTCATGATCGGTGGCATTTACGAAACCAACGACAGCGTCAACCGCGCCGGTGTGCCGGGCTTGCGCGACAGCGCCTTATTCGGATGGTTATTCGGCAACCGGAGCAATAAGCGCAGCAAACAAGAGTTACTGATATTCCTAAGCCCTAAAATGCTTGAACAAAGTGCCTTCGCACCTTGAGGAATTATTTATCGTGTTGGCGTTGGTGGGCATGCCGGGCAGCGGCAAATCGACAGTCGGTCGGCAATTGGCCCGCAAACTTGGCGTGGGTTTTGTTGACTGCGACCAGGTCATAGAAATGCGCATAGGTTGCTCTATCAAAGACTATTTCGCCAACCAAGGCGAAACCGCTTTCAGAGACATAGAAACCCAAGTCATTGACGACATGACGCGCACGGCCTGCGGCGTGCTGGCCACCGGCGGTGGCGCGGTATTGCGCGAAGCCAACCACCAACTGCTGCGTGACCGCACCCAGGTCATTTACCTGCGGGTGCAACCCGATGAGATTTACCGTCGCTTGCGCCACGACAGCCAGCGCCCTTTGCTGCAAGTGGACGACCCCAAGCTCAAGATCAAGCAACTGTTTGAAGAACGCGACCCGCATTACCAGGCGGCGGCCCATTTCGTTATTGAGACCAGCCGCCCGCGCATCCCGACCATGATCACCATGATCATCAGCCAACTGGAACTCGCCGGGCTGCTGCCCATAGAAACCGCATCCCCATGACCACACAGCTTGTAAATATTGCCTTAGGTGATCGCAGTTATGACATCGCGATTGCCGGCGGCTTGCTCGACAGCCCGACCGCTTGGCAAGGCTTGCCCAAAGCCGGTGCCGCGCTCATCGTCACCAACGACACCGTCGCGCCTTTGTATTTGGCCCGTTTGCAGCACAGCCTGGCTTCGCATTACCCGCTGATTCATGTATGCAGCTTGCCCGATGGCGAGAGCTATAAAACCTGGGACAGCCTGAACCAAATTTTTGATGTGCTGCTGGGCAAAGCCTGCGACCGCAAAACCGTGTTGTTTGCTTTAGGCGGCGGTGTCATCGGCGACATCACTGGCTTTGCCGCCGCGTGCTACATGCGCGGCGTGCCGTTCGTGCAAGTGCCCACCACCTTGCTGGCGCAAGTCGATTCATCGGTGGGCGGCAAAACCGCGATCAACCACCCCATCGGTAAAAACATGATCGGCGCGTTTTACCAACCCGAGCGCGTGGTGTGTGACCTAGGCACATTGCAAACCCTGGCACCGCGCGAACTCAGCGCCGGTTTGGCCGAGGTCATCAAATACGGCCCCATCGCCGACATGGCGTTTCTCGATTGGATTGAACAGCACATGCATGAATTGCTGGCACGCGACCCGCAAGCGCTGGCGCATGCTGTTAAACGCAGTTGCGAAATCAAAGCCTGGGTGGTCGGCCAAGACGAACGCGAAGCTGGCATTCGTGCCATTCTCAATTTCGGTCACACCTTTGGTCACGCCATCGAAGCCGGTTTGGGTTTCGGTGTTTGGTTGCATGGTGAAGCGGTCGGTTGCGGCATGGTCATGGCCGCGCATTTGTCGCATCGTTTGGGTTTGGTGGATGCCGCATTTGTCGAGCGTCTGACCGCGTTGATTGCCAAAGCCGGTTTGCCCGTGACCGGCCCGGCGCTTGGTGCGGATGTGTATTTGCACCATATGCGCGTCGATAAAAAAGCCGAGGCGGGTGATATACGTTTTGTGTTGATAGATACGCCCGGCAGCGCGGTGGTGCGCGGCGCACCCGATGCGCTGGTGGCCGAGGTGGTCGAGGCTTGTTGCCGCGCATGAGCCATGTGTTCGCTGCTGACATAGCCCCTGCCGCTAATGGCTTGGCCGACTACGCTTGTTTGCCCTCTCAGAGTCGCGGACGGCGTTTTGCCGAACCAGAAGCACCGACGCGCAATCTGTTTCAACGCGACCGCGACCGCATCGTGCATTCCACCGCGTTTCGCCGCCTGGTCTACAAAACACAAGTTTTTCTGAACCACGAAGGCGATTTGTTTCGCACCCGCTTGACGCATTCGCTGGAGGTCGC
>CANNRV010000032.1 GCA_947508145.1 Comamonadaceae bacterium | reverse complement strand
CACACCGGCGGCGCGATGTCTATTTACAAACAGCAAGGGCAGACGCAACTGTGGTCCTCCATCACCGATACACATTGGCTGGCGCATCGCTTGCCCTTGCAAGCTTGCGTTGCAGGCCAAGCTTGGGCGTGGGACGGTGTGCAGTTTGATTTCATTCATCCGCTGGCGACTGACTATGACAAGCCCTTGAGCCCCAACGCACGCAGCTGTGTTTTGCGCATACGTGCACAAGCCAACACTGTGCTGCTGACCGCTGACATTGAAGCCATGCAAGAACACGCGCTGGTGCAAAGAATGGGTGATGCGCTCAAAGCCGATGTGTTGCTGGTGCCTCACCACGGCAGCAAAACTTCATCGACCGAAGGATTTATAGATGCAGTGCAACCGCGCTGGGCGCTGCTGCAACATGGTTACCGCAATCGCTACGGCCACCCCGCACCGGTGGTGGTGCATCGCTATGCAGAGCGCGGCATTCGCATGCTGGACTCACCGCATTGCGGGGCCATGCATTGGCGCAGCGATCAACCGGAGCAGGTGCTTTGTCAGAGGGAATTGGATAAGCGGTATTGGCGGTTTGGGGGAGGGTGAACCAAGGGTTTGCGCAGCATTCGCAGCCATTCATCAATGTCATATGACAGTGTAGTATTATTTCTATGCGGAGGAAAAATATGAGCATCACAGCCAAAGTTTTTATGAGTGGACGCAGCCAAGCTATACGCTTGCCCGCCAAGCTGCGCCTGCAAACCAAAGAGGTTCAGATTGAACAGATTGGGGATGCTTTATGGCTGATGCCCCAAACCGGGGTCAAGCAAGACATGGGTCAGTGGTTGACGGCGTTCTATGCAAGTACCGAGCCCTTGCCGGATGATTTTTTGAACGACAGACAGGACTTGCCCTTGCAAGAGCGAGATTGGTCTTGAGTCGGGGAATCTATGAGAAAAACACTGGACACAAATATTTGCAGCTACATACTGCGTCAACACCCTATTCAAATGTTGGAGAAGTTTCGCAGTTTGGACAGGCAGCAATTGTGGTTGTCTGCGGTAGTGGCGGCTGAATTGCGCTTTGGTGTGACCAAGCTTGGGGTTCCAAAATTTGCATCCGCCGTGGAAACTTGGCTATCCGGGTTTGATGTACAAGCCTGGCCTTTGTCGGCGACGCATACCTACGCAAGCACCAGAGCCGCGTTGGAAAAAAAGGGGCAGGTCATTGGCGCGATGGATTTGATGATTGCGGCGCATGCGCTGGCTGAAGACAGCGTGTTAATTACCAACAATGCCAAAGAATTTCAACGTGTCCCGAATCTGGCGATTGAAATTTGGGGGCTTTGATGTAGGTTGAGTAAAAAGCCAACCCGCAGATTGGCTTTCTTCCATACATCAAAAAATCTGTCAGCCTTTTCTGCCTGAAGCCATCAAGCTGTCAAATGGCATTTCGCAAAACTGCGACCACAACACGTATTCATCGCGGAACTTGGACCAAGGCGCGTGTATCTTTTTGAATGCCGGGCTGGTGTCGTTCATTTCGGTCATGAACTGCTGCGTGGCTTTGTAGCAGGCTTGCAATATCTCGGGCGAGAAACGTTTGAGTTGCGCTCCGTTGCTGATCAATCGTCGCAATGCCGCCGGGTTGGTGACATCGTATTTCGCGGTAGACCACTGGTTGGCTTCTGCGGCGGCTACTTTCAATACCGCTTTGTACTCGCTGGGCAGCGCATCAAACGCTTTTTGATTGATGAACAACGACAGCGTGGCCGAACCTTCCCACCAACCGGGGTAGTAATAGTATTTCGCCACTTTGTGCAAGCTCAGGTGTTCGTCGTCAGCCGGGCCGACAAACTCTGCTGCATCAATCACACCTTTTTCTAATGCCGGGTACAAATCGCCGGGCGGCAACTGCTGCGCGACCACGCCGATCTTGGACAAGACCTTGCCAGCCAAACCGCCGACACGCATTTTCAAACCATTGAAGTCGGCCACGCTTTTCATTTCCTTGCGGTACCAACCGGCCATTTGTGCGCCGGTGTTGCCCACCGGCAGCGCCATCACGCCGTAGTTGGCATAAAACTCATTCAGCAATTCGATGCCGCCGCCCACATACATCCATGCGTTTTGCGCGCGTGTGTTCATGCCGAAAGGAATGGCGGTGCCAAAGCCAAAAGCCGGGTCTTTGCCGATGTAGAAATAACTGGCGCTGTGACCGGCTTCGATGGTGCCGTTTTGCACGCCGTCCAGCACTTGCAAGGCAGGCAGCAATTCACCGGCAGCATGCAAACTGATTTTGAAGCGGCCATCGGTCAATTCGCCGACGCGCTTACACATCATCTCCACCGCGCCGACGATGGTGTCCAAGGACTTGGGGTAGCTGGAGGCCAGGCGCCAGCGGATCTCAGGCCGCGCGGATTGCGCAATGGCCGGGGCGGCGATGGCAGCGGTTGCGCTCGCGCCTAAAGCGCTGCGGGTGAGGAATTGTCTGCGTTCCATGCGTGTCTCCTTGTTTGAGGGCCACTGTAATTGAATTTGCTTGATGCAGCGCTCAGCATCACACGGGCAATCACATGCACAGTGTTTCGGGACGTTGTTTGATCGCTGATCAGTGCGTGCTTCGCCACCCGTGTTGATCTGTCTGCCGAGAGACGAGTTATAAAAACCTGTCCAGTAATTTGCGGCTGTGCGCATCCAGCGAGGGCAAGTCACGTATCAAAAATTGCACGCCATGTGCGTCAGCCACTATCAAAGTGTTGGCGCTCAGCCGTCTGATGTCTTCTTCCCCTTTCAGGGTGAAATCGCAGGTGCCCCGGTTGGTGTGCACATGCCAGACAGATGGCGTGGCGAATGAACTGACTTTTTCAACCCGCACAATTTCAGGCATGAACTCACGCGCTTGCAAGGCCTGCGAGACGCTGATGCGAAGGGGTGAGGGCAGTGACTGCAAATTTTCAATCCAACAGACTTCCTGGCCTTGGCCATCCAAAATGGAAATCGCTTCATCAGGAGCGCGTACAGGAAAGGCTCTCACAGCAATCACCCCTGCATGCTGGCTGCCATCGCTGAGTGTGGCGTGCAGCATGCCGCGTTCATCTCGTGCCATTTCGCTTAATTCACTCATACCAGCTCCTCGCGCGAAGCATAGGGCGATGCCATGTCATGCTCGGCTTGTGCGCGTCTGGCCTGTGCTTCATACAAACGCCAGTAAGCGCCTTTGCGATCCAGCAATTCCTGGTGCTGGCCTTGTTCTACCAATTGACCTTGTTCCATCACCACCAAGCGGTCGGCACGACGCAGGGTAGACAAGCGGTGTGCAATTGCAATCGTGGTGCGGCCACGTACCAGGTTATCCAATGCTTTTTGAATTTCCTGTTCGGTTTCAGTGTCCACGGAAGAAGTGGCTTCATCCATAATGAGAATGCGTGGATTGATCAACAAGGCGCGGGCGATGGAAATGCGCTGGCGTTCGCCGCCGGACAAGGACTGGCCGCGTTCTCCCACCAGCGAGTCATAGCCTTGCGGCAATCGCAAAATAAATTCATGCGCATGAGCCGCACGGGCTGCGGCAACGATTTCTGCGCGGCTGGCCTCGGGCTTGCCGTAAGCAATGTTGTCAGCAATGGTGCCGAAGAACAAAAATGGCTCTTGCAAAACCAAGCCGATGTGACGGCGGTATTCGCTGACCGGTAAGTCTCTGATGTCTATGCCGTCGATACGGATTGCGCCTTCGCTGACATCGTAAAAGCGGCAAATCAAATTGACCATGGTGCTTTTGCCAGAGCCGCTTTGCCCGACCAGGCCGATCATTTCGCCGGGCGCGATGTCCAGACTCAAGCCTTTGATCACGGCGCGGTTGCCATAGCGAAAACCGATGTTGTCTACCTGTATGCGGCCTTCAACTTTGGGCAACGGCACCGGGTTCACCGGTTCCGGAACGCTGGAGACATGGTCCAGTATTTCAAAAATTCGTTTGGTGCCTGCAATGGCTTTTTGGGTGTGCGAGACGATGCGGCTCATTGAGTCAAGCCGCGCATAAAAACGGCTGCTGTAGGCCAGAAATGCGCTCAGCACGCCGACGGTGATGTGGTGTTGCGAGACTTGCCAAATGCCGAAAGCCCAGACCACCAGCAAACCGACTTCAGTGACCAGGGTGACGGTTGGCGTAAACAATGACCACAGCAAATTCACTCTGTCATTGACGGCCAGGTTGTGCTTGTTGGCAAGCCGGAAGCGTTTGGCTTCACGTTGTTCCTGGGCAAATGCTTTAACCACCCGAATGCCGGGTATGGTGTCAGCGAGCACATTGGTCAATTCGGACCAGACGCGGTCGATTTTTTCAAAACCGGTACGCAGACGATCACGCACGTTTTGAATCAACCAGGCAATGAAAGGCAAGGGCAGCAGTGTGGCAGTGGCCAACCATGGGTCGATGCTGAAGAGAATGACGGCGGTCATCAAAATCATCAGTACGTCAGTGACAAAGTCCAGAAAATGCACAGACAGAAAAATACACAGGCGATCGGTTTCACTGCCGATGCGTGTCATCAAGTCGCCGGTTCTGCGTCCGCCGAAATACTCCAGCGATAAACGCAGCAAATGCTCATAGGCGGTGGAGCGTAAATCGGCGCCGATGCGTTCCGAGGCCAGCGCCAACACATAGGTTTTGTACCAGCCCAGGCCCCAGGCCACTGCGGAAGCCGCCAGCAAACCGCCCAAATACAAGCTGACCAGTTCTATGTCTATAGGTGTGCCGTTTTGAAACGGAATCAACACATCGTCCATCAACGGCATGGTCAGGTAGGGCGGCACCAGCGTGGCGGCTGTCGAGGCCAGCGTCAGTACAAAGCCCAGAAATAACTGCCATCTGAAAGGCCGGGCAAATCGCCATAAACGCAGCAAACCCCAGTTGCCACCGGGTGCAGTCGCTGTTTCTGTTGGGTGTTCAGCAGAGCTTTGGGTAGTGGCAGAGCTTTCTTCGACTGGGCTTGCGCTTTCAGAGGCCGTTTGGCCATGGTCATGAAATGAGGCGTATTGAATTACTATCTGTGCGAATGCCTCTGCAAAAGCCCTGGCCTGGTCGTTTAAGCCAAGGGTAAAGCGCCAACTGCACAAACTCTTCACAGGTGTTTGCAATTCCAAGGTGCCTGCACCCGCGAAGTCACGCAATGTGAGTTGCATGTCAGCCGTCAGCAGCCATTGCTGCACAAGCCAGGCTTTTTCATCAGCAGATTCCAAGGCATAGAGGTGCGTTGGCGTCAATAAAAGCAAGGACTTTGCGAAATATAATTCCCTGTTCAAGTCAACCTCAAGCCAACCAGATACGTTGCTCAAGTCTGGAAGTTTTTCTTTCACTCTCACCTGCCAAACCTGTGACAAGTTACTCACTGCCGACTGAAATTTATAGTTGGTCATTCAAAAAAAACTGATTTCGCATAGATATAACAAGGCGCCAATTATGACATTCGACGATATTGAAATTCTGAAACTGCGCTTTTTGCGCGGCCCGAATTTCTGGACTTACCGCTCTGCTGTTGAAGCATGGGTGGATATCGGGGAATTGGAAAAGTTCCCGTCCAACACCATTCCCGGATTTGTTGATCGTTTGCTCGAATGGCTGCCAAGTTTGCAGCAGCACCACTGCAGTGTGGGTGAAGTAGGTGGATTTGTCTGGCGTCTGCGTGACGGCACCTGGCCTGCCCACATCATTGAACACGTCGCCATCGAATTGCAAACACTGGCAGGCATGCAAGTCAGTTTTGGCAAAGCGCGTGAAACCAGCACCAGCGGTGTTTACAAAGTGGTGTTTCGCGCCCGCCAGGAAGACATTGGTTTAACCAGTCTGGTTGAAGCCCGTAATTTGGTGATGGCGGCTATCAACAACACCGCTTTCGATACCCCTGCGGTCATCAAAAAACTCAAAGACATGGTGGATCGTTTGTGGTTAGGGCCCAGCACAGCGTGTATCGTTGACGCGGCCACTGACAGAAAAATCCCGTTCATCCGTCTCACCATCGGCAACTTGGTTCAACTCGGTTATGGCTCCAGCCAAAAGCGAATCTGGACGGCCGAGACCGACAACACCAGTGCGATTGCCGAGCATATTTCCAGCGACAAAGATCTCACCAAGCGCTTGTTAATGCAGTGTGGTGTGCCTGTCCCCAAGGGCAGCACGGTCAACAGCGAGCAAGAAGCCTGGTCAGTGGCACAAGACATCGGTCTGCCGGTGGTGGTTAAACCGATTGATGCCAACCACGGCCGGGGTGTTTCGCTGGATTTGAAAACACAGGATGAAGTCCAAGCCGCTTTCCATATCGCTTTGCGTGAAGAAGAAAACACCGAAGTGATTGTGGAGCAATTCATTCGCGGTGAAGAACATCGCTTGCTGATCGTCGGCGACAAGTTGGTGGCAGCTTCTTGCGGAGAGACCGTGCAAATCACCGGTGACGGTGTCTCAACGGTTGAAGCATTGATTGAGTCGCAGGTCAACACCGACCCGCGCCGTGGTCTGGAAGAAGAATTTCCGCTTGAGAAAATCATTTTGGCCGAGCAGGGCAATGTGGTACTTGAGATTCAAAAACAAGGCTACCAAGTCAGCAGCGTGCCTGCCAAAGGCACGGTTATTGTGGTGCAACGCACCGGCAACATGACCATGGACGTGACAGACCAGGTGCATCCGGCTGTGGCTGACATGGCCATACTGGCCGCCAAAATGGTGGGCCTCGATATCGCAGGTATTGACTTGGTCACCCCTGATATTTCCAGACCTTTACAAGAAACCGGCGGCGCCGTGGTTGAAGTCAATGCTGGTCCCGGTTTGTTGATGCATTTGAAACCGGTGGTCGGTCAGCCCCGACCTGTAGGTCAAGCCATCGTCAATCAATTGTTTGATGACTCTGATTCCGGTCGAATTCCAGTGGTGGGTGTGATGGGCAATCACCAAACCACTGAATTGTCCAAACTGATCGCTTGGTTGCTCAAACTGTCCAACAAACACACTGGCCTGGCTTGTGCCGATGGCTTGTATCTGGATCAGCGCCGGGTGGTTAGCAAAGACGCGCGCACATTTGAACTTGGTCAGCGTTTGCTCATCAACCGTCTGGTTGATGCCGCGGTGTTTGAAAGCTCCGGCATGCAACTGATGGACGAAGGTTTTGCTTATGACCGTTGCCAAGTCGGTGTGGTGACTGGTGTGCCAGAACCTGTGGGTTTGGAAGTTCATGACATCCTTACCCCCGAGCAAATGCGTAACGTCATGCGCAATCAGGTGGATGTGGTGTTGCCCGAAGGCGTTGCTGTGCTCAATGCCAGCGATCCGGTGGCGGTCAGCTTTGAAGAACTGAGTGATGGTGATGTTTTTTTCTACACCCACGAAGACAACCACCCGGTCATTGCAGCTGCCAAACAAAAGCAACAGCGTGTGGTTTATCACCGCGACCAGCAAATCTATTTTGCGCATGGCAACAAAGAAGTCAGCATGCTGCAAATAGAAGCAGAGCAGATTCAGTCACTGATGAAAGACCGGGGCATTAGCTTGTCCACCTTGTGTGCTGCTGTGGCTGTGGCACAAGCTCTGGATATTTCTCCTGATTTACTCAGGGCAGGGCTTAAAAGTTTTGACAATGCCGGCATGGACACCATTAAAACGGGAGCCCACTGATGGAAGTCACCCGCGTGCGCGCTTTGCGCGGCCCCAATCTCTGGTCCAAGCACACCTCTGTTGAAGCGCTGGTGCAATGCGATTTGTCCCGCGAATTGGATTTGCGCCAATCGCAAACCGGTTTTGAACAACGCCTGCGACATTTATTTCCCAGCATTTACAGCATTTACACCGCCACAACTGACACACCCTACACATGGGCGCATGCGCTTGAAGAAGCCACTTTGTCGCTTCAGATTGAAGCCGGTTGCCCCGTCAGTTTCAGCCGCACCACCCCCACACCCAAGACCGGTTTGTACCAGGTGGTCATTGAGTACACCGTAGAGCAAGTCGGACGGCTTGCATTGAAGTACGCACAGCAACTGTGCAACGCAGCGCTTGACGACACCTCATTCGATTTCAAGCACGCCATCGCTGAATTGCGCGAACTCGATGAGGATTTGCGCTTAGGTCCGTCTACCGGTTCAATTGTGAATGCCGGTGTGGCTCGCAATATTCCGTTCATACGCTTGACTGAAGGCAGCTTGGTGCAGCTGGGTTGGGGCAGCAAACAAAGGCGTATTCAAGCCGCAGAAACCGACGCCAGCAGTGCCATTGCCGAGTCGATTGCGCAGGACAAAGAGCTCACCAAAAAACTGTTCAAGATGGCAGGCTTGCCTGTGCCTGAGGGCAGACCGGTCACGGATGTTGAAGATGCTTGGGCGGTGGCGCAAGAAATCGGCTTGCCGGTCGTTGTCAAGCCCCAAGACGGCAACCAGGGCAAAGGCGTGGCGGTGAATGTCAAAACCCGGGAAGAATTGGAAGCGGCTTTCGAGATTGCGCTGCGTTACCGCGACAACATCATGGTCGAACGTTATTTGCCCGGCAGCGATTACCGCATGCTGGTCATTGGCGACAAACTGATAGCTGCTGCGCGCCGCGAGCCGGCCTTGGTGGTCGGCGACGGTGTTCATACGGTGCGTCAACTGGTTGACATCGTCAATGCGGATCCTCTGCGCGGTGAAGGACATTCTTATCCGCTCACACGTATACGCATTGATGAAGTGGCCATGTCGTGTTTGCAGGAACAAAACCTGGACGACAACAGCGTTCCGCCCAAGGGCATGCGCGTCATCATGCGCAACAACGCCAATTTGTCCACCGGAGGTTCGGCCACCGACGTCACGGATGATGTGCATCCTGAAGTGGCGGCCAGTGCCGTGATGGCAGCTCAAATGGTGGGCCTGGATATTTGTGGTGTTGATATTGTGTGTGAGTCCATGCTGCGTCCTTTAGAAGAGCAGAACGGCGGCATCATCGAGGTCAACGCCGCTCCCGGATTACGCATGCACTTGTCTCCTTCATTCGGCAAGGGACGCGATGTCGGCAAAGCCGTTATCGATCAGATGTTCAAACCGGGCGACAACGGCCGTATTCCTGTGGTGGCGGTCACTGGCACCAATGGCAAGACCACCACGGTGCGATTGATTGCACATTTGCTCAACGCCAGCGGTTTGCGTACCGGCGTGGCCAACACCGACGGTGTTTATGCCAATGGTTACCAGTTTGATTCCGGTGATTGCGCCGGACCGCAAAGCGCCATGCGTGTATTGATGCATCCGAATGTCGACGCTGCTGTGCTGGAGACCGCACGTGGCGGCATCTTGCGCGAAGGACTGGCTTTTGACCGTTGCCAGGTCGCGGTGGTGACGAATATTGGCAGCGGTGACCATTTAGGTTTGAACTACATCTCCACAGTAGAAGACCTGGCGGTTTTAAAGCGCGTGATTGTGCGCAATGTGGACCCTGAAGGCATGGCGGTGCTCAACGCCAGTGATCCGCTGGTGGTGGAAATGGCGGCCAAAGCGGCCAGTCCAGTCACGTTTTTCGCCTACGATCCGCGTACACCTGCGCTGGCCACCCACCGTGCGCAAGGCAAGCGTGTGTTGTTTGTCGAGGACGGACACATTATTGCGGCAGAAGGCAAATTTCATATGTCACTGCCACTGAAAAACATACCGATCACACGTAACGGTGTGCTGAAGTTTCAGGTTGAAAACGTCATGGCCGCACTGGCTGCAGGCTGGGCGTTGAAATTGTCCTGGGAAGGCATGTGTGAGGCCTTGAGCCATTTCGTCAGCGATGCCAGCAACGTGCCCGGTCGCTTCAATTTGTTTGATTACAAAGGCGCGCAAATCGTTGTTGATTTTGGTCATAACGCTGATGCCATCAAAGCCATTGTCAATGCCATCGAAGTGTTTCCTGCCAAACGCCGTAGCGTGGTGATTTGCGGCACCGGTGACAGGCGTGACGAAGATCTGCGCGCACTCACCCGCAACATCGGCCATGCATTTGACGATGTCATTTTGTTTGAAGATGCTTGCCAACGCGGCCGCGCTGACGGGGAAGTGATTGCTTTGTTACGCCAAGGACTCGAGGGTGCCACCCGGGTCAGTCACATCGAAGATGTCTATGGCGAATTCAAAGCCATTGATAGAGCATTAGAAAAACTCACGCCCGGTGATTTTTGTCTGATCTTGATTGATCAAATTCAGGAATCTATGGCGCATGTACTTATGCGCTTGGAAGAGCTCAAGTCGGCCAGCGCCTGATACATCAGGTGTCAATTGATGGCTTTTGACACCATGAAACCAAACTTATGGCAACAACGAACAGTTGCAATACGTCAAGCTTCAGGTGTTTTACCGCGATGGCCCTGAAGCCATACTTTTGCACCAGGTGAAGTACTTTCCGCCGTTTGTATTCAATGCCCCTCTGGGCGGTATCCACTATGTGTATTCGCCTGACTTAGGTCGCGAATTGGTATACCGATGCGGCTTGACCGCAGATTCACCATGAACGCGCACTGGTTCCTTGCATTTCGCAGATGGACTGGCATGGCTGCTTTGGTGTTTTCTTGCCCCTTACTGGCACAGACAGTGTCTGTGGTGTTTGTGGGGGATGTGATGCTGGCCCATTGCTGAAAAAGCATTTTGATCTGGTGTCCTTGGCGAACAACCACACCGGGGACTTTGGCACAGCGGCTTTTTCTCAGATGCTCGATTTGTTGCAGTCAACAGATTTGCCTTACGTCGGCGGCGGGCGCAACTTGCAGCAAGCACATCAACCGTTTGTCTTTGAACGTAGTGGTGTGAAGATTGCCATACTGGCTTACAACGAATTTTTTCCACGCATCTCATGATTGATGCCGGCGCTGACCGATTGCCGCTGAAATTGTGCTTAGCTGAATAAGTTCTTCAGCTTGTCAGCCCAACCTGCTTCAGAAGGCGAATGTTTGTCTCCGCCTTTTTTCAACGACTCATCAAGCTCTTTCAATAATTTGCGTTGATGCTCGGTCAGCTTGACCGGTGTTTCCACCGTGATGTGGCAATACAAATCGCCGGGGAAACTGGATCGCACGCCTTTGACACCTTTGCCGCGCAGCCTGAATTGCTTGCCGGTCTGTGTGCCTTCGGGCAGATCAATGGCGGCTTCGCCGCTGAGTGTGGGCACGCTGATTTCGCCGCCCAATGCAGCGGTTGTGAAACTGATGGGCACGGCGCAATGCAAGTCATCGCCGTCACGTTGAAACACATCGTGTTTTTTGATGCGAATCTCAATGTACAAATCGCCGGGCGGGCCGCCGTTGGTGCCGGGCTCGCCGTTGCCGGTGCTGCGAATGCGCATACCGTCATCAATGCCTGCCGGGATTTTGATCTCCAGCGTTTTTTGGCGTTTGATTTTTCCTTGGCCATGACACGGAGAGCAGGGATCGGTGATGACCTTGCCAGTGCCTCTGCAATGCGGACAGGTTTGTTGCACGCTGAAAAAACCTTGGCGCATTTGCACCACGCCTTGGCCTTGGCAGGTACCGCAGGTTTTGGCCGAAGTGCCGGGCTTGGCACCACTGCCGTGGCAGGTGTCGCATTCGTCATAGCTGGGAATGCGGATTTCGCTTTCTTTGCCAGCGGCGGCTTCCTCTAGCGTGACTTCCATCGCATAGCTCAGGTCGTTACCGCGAAACACCTGACGCCCGCCACCGCCTTGCTGGCGGCGCGCCTGGCCGAAGATGTCGCCGAAGATGTCACCAAAGCTGTCGCCGAATCCACCAAAGCCCGCACCTGCGCCGCCGGGGCCGCGCATGTTCGGGTCCACACCGGCGTGGCCGAACTGGTCGTAGGCCGAACGCTTTTCAGCGTCGGACAACATTTCATAAGCCTCTTTGACTTCTTTGAATTTGACTTCGGCTGTGGCATCGCCCTGGTTGCGGTCAGGGTGGTATTTCATCGCCAGTTTGCGGTACGACTTTTTGATTTCGTCTTCGCTGGCGTTTTTGGGTACTCCCAAAACTTCGTAAAAGTCGCGTTTAGTGGCCATGGTTGTGCTGCTGATTAATGTGCCAACGCCGCGCCGGCCTTTTCAGGTCAAAACGCGGCGGGGCAGGGGTTGAAGGCTCAGGACTTTTTGACTTCCTTGACCTCGGCATCGACCACATTGTCGTCGTGCGGCTTGTCTTTGCCTGCGTCGGCGGCCGATGGGCCGGCAGCAGCAGCTTGCTCTGCCTGCATGTTGGCATACACCATCTCACCCAGTTTTTGCGCAGCAGTCATCAGCGCTTCGGTTTTCGCATCTATCTCGGCTTTGTCTTCGCCTTTCAATGCTTCTTCCACGTCTTTGACAGCGGCTTCGATTTTTTCTTTCTCGCCAGCTTCGAGTTTCTCGCCGTGTTCGGTCAGCGATTTCTTCACGCTGTGCACCGACGCTTCGGCCTGGTTGCGCGACTGCACGATTTCCAGTTTTTTCTTGTCTTCAGCCGCGTTCAGTTCCGCGTCCTTGACCATTTGCTGAATCTCGGCTTCGCTCAAACCCGAGTTGGCTTTGATGGTGATTTTGTTTTCTTTGCCAGTGGCTTTGTCTTTGGCACCGACGTGCAAAATGCCGTTGGCATCAATGTCAAAACTCACTTCAATTTGCGGCGTGCCGCGAGCTGCTGGTGGAATGCCCTCGAGGTTGAATTCGCCCAGCGCTTTGTTGCCGCTGGCCATTTCGCGTTCACCTTGGAACACTTTGATGGTCACCGCAGGCTGGTTGTCATCAGCGGTTGAGAAAGTTTGTGCGAACTTGGTCGGGATGGTGGTGTTCTTGGTGATCATCTTGGTCATCACACCGCCCAGGGTTTCGATGCCCAATGACAAAGGTGTCACATCGAGCAGCAACACGTCTTTACGGTCGCCCGACAACACCTGGCCTTGAATCGCAGCACCCACGGCCACGGCTTCATCAGGGTTCACATCGCGGCGCGGTTCTTTGCCGAAAAATTCTTTGACCTTGTCTTGCACCTTGGGCATGCGGGTCATGCCGCCGACCAAAATCACGTCATCAATGTCGCCAACCGACACGCCTGCGTCTTTGATGGCGGTGCGGCAAGGCGCGATGGTGCGTTCGATCAACTCGTCCACCAAGCTTTCCAGCTTGGCGCGGTTGAGTTTGATGTTCAAGTGTTTAGGGCCGGAAGCATCAGCTGTCACGTAAGGCAGGTTGATGTCGGTGCCGGTGGCTGAAGACAGCTCGATCTTGGCTTTTTCTGCGGCCTCTTTCAGGCGTTGCAAGGCCAGCACATCTTTGGACAAATCGACACCGGATTCTTTTTTGAACTCGGCAATGATGAAGTCGATGATGCGTTGGTCAAAGTCTTCACCGCCCAAGAAAGTGTCGCCATTGGTGGACAACACTTCAAATTGTTTTTCGCCATCAACATCAGCAATTTCAATGATGGACACGTCAAACGTGCCGCCACCCAAGTCATACACCGCAATTTTGCGATCGCCTTTTTCGGTTTTGTCCAAACCGAATGCCAGCGCTGCTGCAGTGGGCTCGTTGATGATGCGTTTGACATCCAGACCGGCGATGCGACCGGCATCTTTGGTAGCTTGACGCTGGCTGTCATTGAAATAGGCAGGCACCGTGATGACGGCTTCGGTAACTTCTTCGCCCAGGTAGTCCTCGGCGGTTTTCTTCATCTTGCGCAGCACCTCGGCGCTGATTTGCGGCGGTGCCATTTTTTGACCACGCACTTCCACCCAGGCATCGCCGTTATCGGCTTTGGCGATGGTGTAAGGCATCAGGTCAATGTCTTTTTGGACTTCTTTTTCGTCGAACTTGCGACCGATCAATCGCTTGACCGCATACAAAGTGTTGCGCGGATTGGTAACGGCCTGGCGTTTGGCGGATGCGCCGACCAGAATTTCGCCGTCCTCTTGGTAAGCAATGATGGATGGTGTGGTGCGAGCGCCTTCGGCGTTTTCAATCACCTTGGTGGTGTTGCCTTCCATGATGGCCACGCATGAATTGGTGGTGCCGAGGTCAATGCCAATGATTCTTCCCATTTTTTTCTCCTGTGCGATTCAGCCCCCGAAGGCGGCCGTCTCATTTCCTAAAAGCGATGATGAACAGTTGTGGATAAGTCGGTGGATTTCAAGTGCGCCGTGTGTTGACAAGCTGTGTCACTTGGGGGCGGTCACCGTGACCAGGGCCGGGCGCAACACCCGGTCAGAGATTAAGTAGCCTTTTTGCAGCACCGTGACCACGGTGTTGGGCTCTTGCTCGGCAGGCACCACCGAGATGGCCTGGTGCTGGTGCGGGTCAAACTTGGCACCGGCTTCGGGGTTGATCTCAATCACCTTGTGGCGCTCTAAAGCGCTCTTGAGTTGGCGCAACGTGGCTTCAGAGCCTTCGCGTAACTGCTCGGCACTGGCATCTGCAATGGCCAGACCGGCGGCCAGGCTGTCGGCCACGGGCAGCAGGCTTTCGGCAAACGCTTCAACCGCGAACTTGCGGGCTTTGGAAATTTCCTCTTCAGCGCGGCGGCGGGCGTTTTCTGCCTCGGCCTTGGCGCGCAAAAACTGGTCGGCCAGGTCTGTGTTGGTGGCCTTGAGTTGTGCCAGTTCTGCTAGCGCTTCACTCAATGGGTCAGTAGCGGGGGAGTCGTGTTGGGGGTGTTCGTCCATGGCGGGCTCGGGTTGACCCGTCGGTGCAGCGGACGGTGTGGGGTTGTGGGGCTCAGACATGCTGTAAATAAGTGGTCAAAAAGAGAGACAGCCCTCTAGTTGGGAGGGGTTTGGCCAAATTCAAGGGTGGAACTTGATTTCGGCTTGAATTTTCAGTGTCTGTGTGATTTTGGGGATTGACATAAAAAATGATGGGTAGAGCTTAGATGAATGAGTTGTTTTGAATTAAAAATCGAAGGTCTGCTGATGCCAACTCAGGAGGCTGACTATGGCGAGAACATTCTTTTTCTAAGTATTGATCGGTCAGATGCAAGCCCGACGAATGGGGTTCAAGGAATTGGCTGGATGCCCATTAGGGGAAATATTTTCATCGTGTATCAGGTATGTGTTGCAAAAAATCATCCAAATGAAATGAACACATTGAAATAAATAGCTGCCACTCACAAAAAAAATAAGCAGCACTTACATACCAAT
>CANNRV010000031.1 GCA_947508145.1 Comamonadaceae bacterium | reverse complement strand
TTTCAATTGGCGCAGGCCTACAGCATGCTGGCGCGCGACGGTGAAATGGTGCCGGTGAGTTTGATCAAGCGTCAGGACAAAGTCTCAGGCGTGCGGGTCATGACAGCCGAGCACGCCATGCAAGTCAGAAACATGTTGCACATGGTGACTGGTCCCGGCGGCACCGCACCCAAAGCGCAAACCATGGGCTATTCCGTCGGTGGCAAAACCGGCACGGCGCACAAAGTTGAAGGCAAGGGTTACGCAGAGAAAAAATACCGGGGCTTCTTTGTTGGCATGGCTCCGATTGACAACCCGCGCATCGTCGTGGCGGTCATGATTGATGAGCCCAGCAATGGCCGTTATTTCGGTGGCGAAGTGGCCGCACCGGTGTTCAGCCAAACCGTGCAACAAACCTTGCGCATGCTGGAAGTGCAGCCCGACATGGCCGTCAAGCCGCAAGTGGTGGCCAAAGCCGAAGCGGAGTCATTTTGATGCAGCAGATGCACAGCCCCGCAGAGGCAGCCGGTTGGCTGCATTCGCGCGTGCAAGCGAAACTCACATCTGACAGCCGCAAAGTGCAGTCCGGCGACGGCTTTTTCGCTTGGATCGGTCAGACCAGCGATGCCCGGCACCATGTGGTGCAAGCTTTGCAACAAGGTGCCACCGCCTGTTTAGTAGAGGCACAAGGCTTGGAAGCATTTGAAGCGGTCAACGATTTGGCATTGCATGATGCGCCCATCGCCAGCTACGCCGGCTTGAAAGCCGCCAGTGGCGCGATTGCCGACGCTTACTTTGAATCCCCCAGCAGCAAGCTGGGTGTGCAAGCCGTGACCGGCACCAATGGAAAAACCTCGGTGGCCTGGTGGTTGGCGCAAGCGTTAACGCGCTTGGGTCAACGGTGCACCGTGGTCGGCACCTTGGGTCTGGGCGAGCCCGGCCAGATGCACAGCACCGGTTTGACCACACCCGATCCCTTGCAATTGCATACACAGTTGCGTCGCTGGGTGAATGAAGGCATACAGGCTTGTGCCATGGAAGCTTCATCTATCGGTCTGGTTGAACACCGGCTCGACGGTTGCCATATACACACCGCCATCTTCACCAATTTCACCCAAGACCATTTGGACTACCACGGCAATATGCAAGCCTATTGGCAAGCCAAGCGCAGTTTGTTCGCATGGCCGGGTCTGCTTGCAGCCGTGGTCAATCTAGACGACCCCAAAGGGCGCGAACTGAGTGAACAATTGCAGCGCCCAGGCTTGAAGCTGTGGACGGTGTCAATGAACGGCCCGGCCACCATCCATGCCGACAATATTCGCAGGGATGCACACGGCATGCGCTTCGATGTCTGCGAAAGTACCTCGCGTATCGAACTCATCACACACGCGCTGGGTGACTTCAATGTGTTGAATCTGTTGACGGTGATCGCCGCTCTGCGCTCGGCAGGACACGGGCTGACTGAAGCTGTTGCGGCCTGCCACGACCTTCAAGCCGTGCCCGGACGCATGCAGCAACTCGGTCAAGCCAACACACCTGCGGTGGTGGTGGATTACGCCCACACACCGGATGCAGTCGCCAAAGCCTTGCAGGCATTGCGCCCCTGGGCACATGCACGCGGTGGACGCTTGCACTGCGTGCTGGGTTGCGGCGGCGACCGCGATGCCAGCAAACGCCCGGTCATGGCGCGTAGCGCAGAAGACCATGCAGACACCGTGTGCCTAACGAGTGACAACCCGCGCAGCGAAGACCCGCAACACATCCTGCAACAGATGTTGCAAGGTTTGCAAAAACCCGGCAGCGCAATGCAACAGCTGGACCGCAGCTTGGCGATTGCCAACAGCATTCGGCAGGCCGCAGTGAACGATGTGGTCTTGATAGCCGGTAAAGGCCACGAAACCTACCAGGAAGTCAAAGGCCAAAAGCTGCCTTTTTCAGATGTTGATCACGCCACATTGGCTTTGCAATCCTGGGGGCATGTATGAGCAGTATGAACCTGAGCTTGCAACAGATGCACCAGTGGTTGCCCGGCAGTCGCTTGGTGGGCGATGCCAGCTTGCACATTAACCGCGTGCATACCGACAGCCGCAGTGTGTTGGCAGATGATTTGTTTGTCGTCTTGCAAGGCGAACGCTTTGATGCGCACAGCTTTCTGGCCCAACTGCCGGGCCAGGGCGTGAAAGTCGCTATCGCGCAGCACGGTTTGGCTGAAGCGGGTTTGTCCGGCTTAGAGGTAGATGACAGCTTGCAGGCTTTGCAAACATTGGCACACGCATGGCGCATGCAGTTTGCACTGCCCTTGCTGGCAGTGACTGGCAGCAACGGCAAAACCACGGTCACACAAATGTTGGCCAGCATCTTGAATGCGTGGTGCGGTGACGATGCCCTGGCCACGCAAGGTAACTTCAACAACCACATTGGCGTGCCGCTGACCTTGTTGCGTTTGCGTGCACACCACCGCATCGCCGTGCTGGAGTTGGGCATGAACCACCCGGGCGAGATTGCCGAACTGGCTGCGTGTGCCACGCCTACCGTGGCATTGGTGAACAACGCGCAACGCGAGCACCAGGAATTCATGCACAGTGTGCAAGCCGTGGCCGAAGAAAACGGCGCAGTGATTCAAGCCTTGCCAGCCACAGGCGTAGCTGTGTTTCCTGCCAGCGACGCGCATACAGCGGTTTGGCAGCAAGTGGCGGCGCATCGCCAATGCATGGCGTTCGGTAGCCCGACAGCGCAGGTGCATCTGGTTTCTGCTGAATGGCAATCAAACCATTGGCAATTGAATTTGCAAACACCGCAAGCTGTGTTGTCGCTCACGCTGTCACTGCCCGGTCAACACAATTTGCACAACGCCATGGCCGCTGTGGCCACTGCCTTGGCTGCGGGCGTGCCTGTTGCCGCCATCACACAAGGACTGGCTGCGTTTAGGCCAGTGAATGGGCGTTCGCAAGTCAGCCTGATAGCGCTGCAAGGTCGTCGCATCACCCTGATTGATGACAGCTACAACGCCAACCCGGATTCTGTGAAAGCCGCGATCGATGTGCTGGCGCATTCAGCAACACCGAGGTTATTGGTCTTAGGTGACATGGGCGAAGTCGGTCAGCAAGGTGCGGCCTTCCATACCGAAGCCGGTGAATACGCCGCGCAACAACACATAGAACATGTACTGACGCTTGGCGAATTGAGCCAATACACGGCCAAGGCCTGTGCCCATGCCACGCATTGCCAAGACATGGAAGCCTTGCAGCAACAGGTGAACGCCTTGTTGCCGCAGGTGTCCACGGTGCTGGTCAAAGGATCGCGCTTCATGCGCATGGAGCGTGTGGTTCACGCATTGCAACACACACATCAGCAGCAAGTGCCATTGCCGCATCAGGAGGCCACATGTTGCTGACGCTGGCCCAATGGCTGCAATCGATTTCCCCGGACTACGGTTACTTGCGGGTGTTTCAATACCTCACATTCCGAGCCGTCATGGCAGCGGTCACTGCCTTGTTGATCGGCTTGCTCGCCGGGCCTGCGGTCATACGCAAGTTGACGGCATTGAAAATCGGGCAACCCATACGCGGCTACGGTGTCGAGGCGCATTTGAGCAAATCCGGCACACCCACCATGGGAGGTGTGCTGATCCTGTTGTCGATTGCCATCTCCACCTTGTTGTGGGTGGATTTATCAAACCGCTTTGTCTGGATCGTGTTGCTGGTCACCTTGGGCTTTGGCGCAATAGGCTGGGTGGACGACTGGCGCAAAGTGGTGAACAAAGACCCCGAGGGCATGCGCTCCGGCGAAAAATACCTGTGGCAATCGCTGATCGGTTTGCTGGCAGCTTTGTATTTGGTGTTCAGCATTTCCGAAGTCAGCAATTTGCGCGTGCTGGAATTGTTTTACAGCTGGGTGCGTTCAGGCTTTGATGTGAACCTGCCGCCCCAAGCCGGTTTGCTGCTGCCGTTTTTCAAAGAGGTGAGTTATCCCTTGGGTGTGTTGGGCTTCGTCATCCTCACCTACCTGGTCATCGTCGGGTCCAGCAATGCGGTCAATTTGACCGACGGCTTAGACGGGCTGGCCATCATGCCGGTGGTCATGGTCGGTTCGGCACTCGGCGTGTTCGCCTATGTGGTGGGCAGCTCGGTGTATTCCAAATATTTGTTTTTCCCGCACATTCCCGGCGCCGGTGAATTGCTGATTTTTTGCGCGGCGATTGCCGGTGCGGGTCTGGCGTTTTTGTGGTTCAACACCCACCCGGCACAAGTCTTCATGGGCGATGTGGGCGCACTGGGCTTGGGCGCGGCATTGGGCACGGTGGCCATCATCGTGCGGCAAGAGATCGTGCTGGCCATCATGGGCGGTATCTTTGTGGCAGAGGCCATGTCAGTCATGTTGCAAGTCTCGTATTTCAAATACACCAAACGCAAATACGGTGAAGGGCGGCGCATTTTGAAGATGGCACCGCTGCATCACCATTTTGAAAAATCCGGCTGGAAAGAAACACAAGTGGTGGTCCGCTTCTGGATCGTCACCATGTTGCTGTGCCTGGTCGGCCTGTCCACCTTGAAGCTGCGCTGAGCATGAACCTGCTGCAAGACCAACACATTCTCATCCTGGGTCTGGGCGACTCCGGCTTGGCCATGCTGCGCTGGTGTGTGTTGCAGGGTGCGCGTGTCACGGTGGCAGACAACCGTGCGCAACCGCCCGGATTGCAAGTGCTGCAAGATGAACAACTGAACGCCGAGTTTGTGCATTGCGCTTTTGATGCAACACTGATTGAAGGCAAAGACATACGCGCTGTTTTCAAAAGCCCGGGCCTGTCACCCGCTGAAGTGTCAGCTGTGTGGATCGCTGCCAAGGCCCAAGGGCTGTGGTGCGGCACCGAGCTCAGCTTGTTTGCCCATGCACTTGCGCATTTGAAACAAAGCGAAGCCGCTTACCAACCCAAGCTGCTGGCCATCACCGGCACCAATGGCAAAACCACAGTCACACGCTTAACCGGTTTGCTGGTGGAGCGTGCAGGTTTGAGCGTGGCCGTGGCGGGCAACATCGGCCCGAGCTTGCTGGACACCTTGATGCAGCGCATGAATGACTTACCGCAAGTCTGGGTACTGGAGTTGTCCAGTTTTCAGCTTGACGGTGTGGACAACTTTGAAGCCAGCGCCGCTTGTGTGTTGAACCTGACGCAAGACCATTTGGATTGGCACGGCGACATGGCCGCATACGGCCAAGCCAAAGCCCATATTTACGGTCAACATGCCATCGGTGTGTTGCCTCGCAATGACGAAGCCGTCATGGCCTTATGGCCAGCAGACAGTCATCGCAAAAAAGAATTGCCGCGCCCGCGCATTCATTTTGGTGCGGACATGCCGCAACACCCGGGGGATTTTGGTTTGTCGGTAGAAAACGGCATGACCTGGCTGGTGCGTGCCATGCCAGCCGAAGAAACCGGCGGCAAACGCATTCGAGTGGTGGAAGAAGATTTGCAGATTCAACGCTTGATGCCCGCAGACGCATTGCGCATACGCGGACAACATAACGCATTGAATGCTTTGGCCGCACTGGCACTGGCAGGTACTTGTACACCGCACTTGGCGCAAATGCTGCACGGCTTGCGAGAGTACACCGGTGAGCCGCATCGCTTGTCACCGGTGGCTATCCTGAATGACATCGAATACGTTGACGACAGCAAGGGCACGAATGTCGGTGCCACCGTGGCTGCCATCAACAGCTTGGGTGCAGAGCGACGTTTGGTGGTGATTTTGGGCGGCGACGGCAAAGGCCAGGATTTTTCTCCGCTCGGTGACCCGCTCAAGCAATATGCGCGCGCCGTGGTCTTGATCGGTCGGGATGCACCTTTGCTGCAAGAAGCCTTGAGCGCTTACAGCATTCCCATGCACCACGCCACTGGCATGACACATGCGGTGGAGTTGGCCGCCCAATACGCACACACCGGAGATGCCGTGTTGTTGTCACCGGCGTGTGCCAGTTTGGACATGTATGCCAACTACATCGCCAGAGCCCAAGACTTTGTTCAAGCGGTGCAACAGTTGGCCGTGCTGGAGGGCCAGCCATGAGCCAAATCACTTGGGGAGACCGCATCGGACGTTGGTTCGGCAACCCGCCCAAAGAAGGCATGGATGCCTTGCCCGTGCGCGTGCACGGACGCGAGTTCGCCCGCACCGGCGCAGCACCGGGCAGTATCAAAGGCTTTGACCAGCCGCTGATCTGGGCCATCGCTGGTTTATTGCTTTGGGGCTTGGTGATGGTGTATTCGGCCTCCATCGCCTTGAATGACGCGTCGCAAGACAACAATGTCTGGCAGGCGCAGTTTTTAGTGCGTCATTGCCTGTCGCTGTTTGTCGGTTTTGTGGCGGCGCTGTTGGTGTTTCAAGTGTCTATGGACCGCTGGGAAAAAGTCGCGCCCTGGGTATTTATTGTTTCGATTGTGTTGTTGATTGCCGTGCTGTTGCCCTTCATCGGTAAAAGCGTCAACGGCGCACGCCGCTGGATTGGTTTGGGCGTGATGAATTTTCAACCGTCTGAATTGGCCAAGTTGGGCACGCTGCTGTATGCCGCCAATTACATGGTGCGCAAAATGGATGTGAAAGAAAAATTCTTCGCCGCCGTCACGCCCATGGCCGTGGCAATAGCAATCGTTGGTTCTTTGTTGCTGGCTGAGCCGGACATGGGTGCGTTTTTGGTGATTGCAGTGATCGCCATGGGCATCTTGTTTTTGGGCGGTGTCAATGCCCGCATGTTCTTGTTGATCAGCGGCATCTTGGTGGTGGCATTCAGTTTGATGATTGCGTTGTCACCGTGGCGGCGCGAGCGCATTTTTGCCTACCTAGATCCGTTTGGTGCCGACTATGCACTGGGCAAGGGCTACCAGTTGTCGCATTCATTGATTGCCATCGGGCGCGGTGAAATATTCGGTGTTGGATTGGGTGGCAGTGTGGAGAAATTGCACTGGCTGCCCGAAGCGCACACCGACTTTTTGCTGGCTGTGCTGGGTGAAGAATTCGGTTTGGTCGGCGTAGTCATCGTGATTGCGGTGTTCATGTGGTTGACGCGTCGCATCATGTTCATTGGTCGCCAAGCCATTGCCATGGACAGGGTGTTCTCCGGTCTGGTGGCGCAAGGTGTGGGCGTGTGGATAGGCTTTCAGGCGTTCATCAACATGGGCGTGAACCTGGGTGCTTTGCCCACCAAAGGCCTGACCTTGCCCTTGATGAGTTACGGCGGTTCTGCGATTTTGCTCAACCTGATTGCTTTGGCCATTGTGTTGCGCGTGGATTATGAAAACCGCTTGCTGATGCATGGAGGTCGCGTATGAGCACGCGCACTGCATTGGTCATGGCCGGTGGCACTGGCGGACATATTTTTCCGGGACTGGCTGTGGCGGAGTTGTTACGCAGTCGCGGTTGGCAGGTGCATTGGTTGGGCGCACCTGCACCCAGCATGGAAAGCCAATTGATTCCACCCAAAGGATTTGCATTTGAGTCGGTTCGCTTTGGTGGCTTGCGTGGCAAAGGCCTGCTCACCATGGCCTTGTTGCCGATGCGTTTGTTGCAAGCGTTTTGGCAAAGCCTGCAAGTGGTGCGACGCTTGCGCCCGGATGTGTTGATAGGCATGGGCGGCTACATCAGCTTTCCCGGCGGCATGATGGGTGTGCTCTGCGGCAAACCATTGGTGTTGCACGAGCAAAACTCGGTGGCCGGTTTGGCCAATAAAGTGCTGGCCCAAGTCGCTGACAAGGTCTTGTCCGGTTTCCCGGCGGTGTTGCCCAAAGCGCAATGGGTGGGTAACCCGTTACGCACGGCGTTTGTGGAGCAAGCTGCACCGGCCCAGCGTTTTGCAGAACGACAAGGTGTGTTGAAAGTCTTGGTCATCGGTGGCAGTTTGGGTGCGCAGGCTTTGAACAGTGTGGTGCCGCAAGCGCTGGCCTTGATACCCGCAGCTCAACGCCCGCAAGTTGTTCACCAAGGCGGTGCCAAACACATTGACACCTTGCAAGCGAATTATTCACAGGCTGGTGTGCAAGCTGAGCTCACCGCATTCATTGATGACACCGCCACTGCGTTTGCCAATGCGGATGTAGTGATATGCCGCGCCGGTGCCAGTACCGTGAGTGAAATTGCAGCCGTGGGCGCTGCCGCTGTATTCGTGCCGTTTCCGCATGCAGTGGATGACCACCAAACCGTGAACGCCCAATTTTTAGTGAGCCAGCAAGCGGCTTGGTTGATGCCGCAGCAGACATTGACACCGCAAGTGCTGGCGGATTTCTTGCAGCACACCCGCCGCGAGCAATTACTGCAAGCCGCGCAAAACGCATACGCGCTGCGAAAAACCAGCGCCGCGCTGGATGTGGTGACCGCGTGTGAAGAGGTGAGCGCATGAAGCACGCCATCAGCCATGTGCATTTTGTCGGCATCGGTGGTGCGGGCATGAGTGGCATTGCCGAAATCCTGCACAACTTAGGCTATACCGTGTCCGGCTCAGACGTGGCAGACGGCCCGGTGCTCAGACGCTTGCAAGCCATGGGCATTCGCACCCATGTCGGCCATGATGCCAAGTACATCGTGGGCGCTGGTGCTGTGGTGACATCGACAGCGGTGCATGCGGACAACCCGGAAGTGGTCGCCGCGCACAGCAAGCTGATACCGGTGGTGCCGCGTGCTGTCATGCTGGCCGAATTGATGCGCTTAAAGCAAGGCATCGCCATCGCAGGCACACACGGCAAAACAACGACGACCAGTCTGGTGGCCAGTGTGCTGGCGCAAGCGGGCATGGACCCGACTTTTGTCATCGGCGGGCGACTCATCAGCGCAGGTGCGAATGCCAAACTGGGCTCGGGCGACTACATCGTGGTCGAAGCCGACGAATCCGATGCCTCGTTTTTGAACCTGAACCCCATCATGTCGGTGGTGACGAATATTGATGCCGATCACATGGAAACCTATGGCCATGATTTCGGCAAACTCAAACAGGCGTTCATCGAGTTTTTGCACCGCATGCCGTTCTATGGTGCAGCGGTGTTGTGCGCTGACGATGCGGTGTTGCACAGCATTTTTCCCGAGGTGTCACGCCCGATCACCAGCTACGGTTTGTCGGAAGACGCACAGGTCAGAGCGCATGATGTCAAAGCGGTGGGCTCGCGCATGCAGTTTCGTGTCACCCGCAGCAATGGCATCACCTTGCCTGAATTGCACATCGATTTGAATTTGCCGGGCATGCACAACGTGCGCAACGCCTTGGCTGCCATTTCGATTGCGGTGGAATTGAACATCCCGGACGAAGCCGTGGTGAAAGCCCTGGCTGATTTCAAAGGCGTGGGCAGACGTTTTCAAAACCACGGTGATCTGGCCAGCGCCACAGGCGGTCACTACACCGTGATTGAAGACTATGGTCACCACCCGGTGGAATTGGCCGCGACCATTTCAGCTGCGCGCGGTGCGTATCCCGGTCGACGCTTGGTGGTGGCATTTCAGCCGCACCGCTACACCCGCACCCGCGATTGCTTTGAAGATTTTGTGCAAGTGTTGCGACTCGCTGATGTGGTCTGGTTGACCGAGGTGTATGCCGCCGGTGAAACACCGATTGCCGCCGCCGATGGACGCGCACTGGCGCATGCCTTGCGCGTGGCCGGTCAACAGCAATTGGTGTTTGCGCAAGACCTGACGCAATTAGAAGCACTGGTGCGTGAACAAGCGCAAGACGGCGATGTGGTGATGTGCATGGGCGCGGGCACCATCGGTCAAATACCCGCCCGATTAGCAGCAGCTAAATCCGCATCAGACAAACCCGTGCTCAAGGTGGTCAAGTCATGAAGCCGTTTGACATCCAGTCCTCGCAAGTCGCGGTCCTCATGGGCGGCACATCGGCTGAGCGCGAAGTGTCTTTGATGTCAGGCAAAGGCGTGCTCGAGGCATTGCAATCCAAAGGCGTGAATGCGCATGCGTTTGACCCATCAGAACAGCCCTTGCAGCGCTTGCCAGAACTTGGCTTTACGCATGCATTCATTGCTTTGCATGGCAGGCACGGTGAAGATGGCACGGTGCAAGGCGCTTTGGAATTGCTGGGCATTCCCTACACCGGTTCCGGCGTGATGGCATCTGCCATGGCCATGGACAAGCACATGACCAAGCGCATTTGGCTGGCAGAAAATTTGTCTACACCTGCGTCGGTGTGGTTGACACCTTCACAGCAAACCGCGCAAGCGATTGCGGCTGTCCCGGCGCAACTCGGTTTGCCTTTGATCGTCAAACCGCCGCACGAAGGCTCGTCCATTGGTGTGAGCAAAGTCACGCAAGCCGCTGAGTTGCAAGCAGCCGTGGCTTTGGCCACCCGCTATGACCCCGACTTGTTATGCGAAGCATTCATCCAAGGCGATGAAGTCACTTGTCCCGTGCTGGGCGAAGGAGACAACGCCGTGGCCTTGCCGGTGGTGCGCATTGCTGCACCCGGTGGCGCATACGACTACCAAAACAAATATTTTACGGATGACGTGCGTTACCACTGCCCCAGCGGACTGCCGCCTGAGGAAGAAAAAGCGATTCAAGCCATGAGTGTGGCGGCGTACAAGGCCTTGGGATGCCGGGGCTGGGGGCGGGCAGATGTGATGGTTCGCGCCAGTGACCGCCAAGCCTTTTTGTTAGAGATGAACACCAGCCCGGGCATGACCTCGCATTCGCTGGTGCCCATGTCGGCCAAGGCCGCAGGCATTGACTATGCGCAACTTTGTTTGCGTATTCTGAGCAGCGCCAGGCTGGACAGCCAACAAGGAGTGGCACAACCATGAAAGCACGCGACGCCATGCATATGCGACACGACACGCCCAAAGAACCGGCATTGGATGTGCGCATGATGAATATCACCAGCGCCTTGATGTTCACCGGTGTTGGTGTGATGTGTGTGCTCATGGCTTTGTGGTGGGTAGCACGGCACCCGGCATTTGCCATCACAGGCATCAGCGTGCATGGCGATATCCATCACAACAATGAAGTGACTTTGCGGGCCAATGTGGTGCCGCGTTTGCAAGGCAGTTTTTTCACTGTTGATTTGGCCAAAGCACGTTCCTCATTTGAAAACGTGCCTTGGGTGCGCCAGGCCATGGTCAGGCGCGAGTTCCCCAACCATTTGCGGGTGGATATTGAAGAGCATGAACCGGTGGCCTATTGGGGCTCGGAAGCAGATTCGCGTTTGTTGAACAAACAAGGCGAAGTGTTCAGCGCCAACTTCGGTGAACTGGAAACCGAAAACATGCCGCACTTGAGCGGGCCGGACAGCGAATCCACCAAGGTATTGCGCATGTTCCTCACCTTAGGGCCTGCGTTTGCCAACTTGCAATTGAATTTGAACGGACTGGAACTGACGGGCAGAGGCAGTTGGCGAGCACAGTTTAAAAACGGCGCACGGATTGAACTCGGGCGCGGCAATCAGGATGAAGTGATGGCCCGCGTGAACCGCTTGACGCAAACCCTGGCGCAAGTCAGTCAGCGTTACGGCAGACCGCCGCAGGCCTTGGAGTCAGCGGATTTGCGTCACACAAACGGCTATGCATTGCGTTTACGCGGTGTCAGCACATTGGATACAACGGCAGTAAGGTAAGCACAAAGAGGTTGGCATGGCAAAAGAATACAAAGACCTGGTCGTAGGCCTGGACATCGGCACCAGCAAAGTCATGGTGGTGGTGGCCGAGGTGTTGCCGGGTGCCGAGCTCAAGCTGGCGGGCTTTGGCATTGCGCCCAGCACCGGACTCAAACGCGGTGTGGTGGTGAATATTGACGCGACGGTGCAAAGCATTCAAATGGCTTTGAAAGAAGCCGAGCTGATGGCCGATTGCAAGATCACACGCGTGTACACCGGCATCACAGGCAGCCATATTCGCGGCATGAATTCGCATGGCATGGTGGCGGTGAAAGACCGCGAAGTCACAGCCGCAGACGTGGCCCGTGTGGTGGAAACAGCCAAGGCCGTGAACATCTCAAATGACCAGCGTTTGTTGCTGGTCGAGCCTCAGGAATTTGTCATCGACGGCCAAGACGTGAAAGAGCCTATTGGCATGAGCGGCATCCGACTGGAAGCCAAGATACACATCGTGACCGGGGCGCAAAGCGCAGCGGAAAACATCATCAAGTGTGTGCGCCGCTGCGGTTTGGATGTGGAGCAGTTGATGCTCAACCCCTTGGCATCCAGCTACTCGGTGTTGACCGCAGATGAAAAAGAGCTCGGTGTTGCGCTGGTGGACATTGGCGCAGGCAGCACCGATGTGGCCATCTTCACCGGCGGGGCCATACGCCACACCGCAGTCATTCCTATCGCCGGGGACTTGATCACCAGTGACATCGCCATGGCTTTGCGCACCCCGACCAAAGATGCAGAAGAAATCAAAGTGGAATCGGGTTTTGCCAAACAACTGTTGGCCGACCCGAATGTGCAAGTGGAAGTGCCCGGTTTGGGTGACCGGGGTCCGCGCATGCTCAGCCGCCAGGCCTTGGCCGGTGTGATCGAGCCGCGTGTCGAAGAAATTTATGCGCTGGTGCAACAGGTGTTGCGCGAATCCGGCTATGAAGAAGTCTTGTCCTCGGGCATTGTGTTGACTGGCGGCAGCGCCATGATGCCGGGCATGATTGAGCTGGGCGAAGACATCTTTTTGAAAGCCGTGCGTCGCGGTGTGCCACGTTACAGCAGCGCCTTGTCAGACATGGTGTCGCATCCGCGCGCAGCCACGGTCATGGGGCTGTTGGAAGAAGCCAGATTGGCTCGCTTGCGCGGGTTCAGAGTGGCGCAGAAAAACGGTTCGGTCAAGACCGCCATGGGGCGTGTCAAAGACTGGTTTGTGGGGAACTTCTGACCATGCAAACACTCCAACTAAAACATATGAATACAGCCAATGTGCTGCGCAGTAAAAGCCGACGATGGCGACCTTGTACGCGGGGGGCACCACCAACTTGAATGCATTCACACACAAAAAAAAACCATCAGATCAAGGCAACTGCAAAAATTCCGGAGAAAGAAATGAAAATAGAAATGATTGAACACTCAGACTTCAACCCAGAAACACAAATCCGTGTCATTGGTGTGGGCGGCGGCGGCGGCAACGCGGTCGAGCACATGATCGCCAGCGGTGTGCGCGGCGTGGAATTCATTTGTGCCAACACCGATGCACAGGCGTTGAAAGTCAGCTCAGCCAGCCGCGTGATCCAACTCGGTGACAGCGGCTTGGGCGCTGGCAGCAAGCCCGAGCGCGGTCAGGCCGCCGCAGAGGCAGCGGTTGACAGCATCCGCGAAGTGCTCAAAGGTGCCAATATGGTGTTCATCACCGCTGGCATGGGCGGCGGCACCGGCACAGGTGCTGCACCGGTGGTGGCGCGTATCGCACGCGAAATGAACATCTTGACGGTCGGTGTGGTGACCAAACCTTTCGATTGGGAAGGCGGCCGTCGCATGACCAATGCCGAAGCCGGTCTGTCAGAGTTGGAAGCCAACGTTGATTCATTGATCGTGGTGTTGAACGAAAAATTGCTGGAAGTCTTGGGTGACGATGTCAGCCAAGACCAGGCGTTTGCATTTGCCAATGATGTGTTGAAAAACTCTGTCGGTGGTATTGCCGAAATCATCAATGTGGAAGCGCTGGTCAACGTGGACTTCGAAGACGTGCGCACCGTGATGAGCGAACAAGGCAAAGCCATGATGGGCACAGCCACCGCCAGCGGTCCGGACCGTGCTCGTATTGCCGCCGAACAAGCGGTTGCCTGCCCATTGCTCGAAGGCGTGGACATGACCGGTGCCAAAGGCGTGCTGGTGTTGATCACGGCGGCCAAAGGCGGATTGAAATTGGCCGAGTCGCGCGAAGCCATGAACACGATTCGCGCATTCGCTTCACCTGAAGCGCATGTGATTTACGGCACGGCCTACGACGAAACACTGGGCGACCAGATTCGCGTGACCGTGGTTGCCACCGGTTTGGCGCATGCAGGTCGCCGTGTTGCGCCGCCTTTGTCGGTGATTCGTACCGGCACTGATAACGTGGCTTACACCCAAGCACCACAAACCACAGAAGCCATTTCAGCGACCAGCACGCAAGAGTCTGGCAGCACACGTCCCGCGATGTCCGGGAACGACATGGCCAATGTGAATGTGCCCAGCGTCTGGCGTACCAACCGCACCCAAGCGGCGGCCAAAGTCGATGCCTTGTCTTCAGGCGGCATGGACAATTACGAGATCCCGGCGTTCTTGCGCAAACAGGCTGACTAAAATCATCCGGTGCTTAAACAAAGAACGCTTCAAACTCTCACCCGCGCCGTCGGTGTCGGTCTGCACAGCGGACAACGTGTCGAACTGACACTGCGTCCCGCCGGCCCCGACACCGGTATCGTGTTCAGACGTGTCGATCTGGCACATCCGGTGGACATCCCCGTTGGTGCACTGGCAGTTACCGACACCCGCATGGCGTCCACCATTGAAGCCCACGGTGCCAAGGTGCACACGGTGGAGCATTTGATGTCGGCATGCAGCGGGCTTGGTCTGGACAATGTGTATATCGATATCACCGCCGAAGAAGTTCCTATTCTTGACGGTTCCGCCTCCTCGTTTGTGTTTTTGCTGCAAAGCGCAGGCATCGCTTTGCAAAACGCACCCAAACGTTTTGTGCGTGTATTGAAAGACGTGGTGGTGCGCGAAGGCGAGGGCGCACACGAAAAATGGGCCGGTCTGTTTCCGCACCACGGCTTCAAACTCAGCTTTGAAATTGATTTCAAACACCCGGCGGTCGATTCCACCGGGCAAGTGGTGACCTTTGACATGGACAGTGGCCACTACGGGCGCGATATCGCACGTGCCCGCACCTTTGGCTTTACCCGCGATGTTGAACATTTGCGGGCCAATGGTTTAGCCTTGGGCGGTGGTTTGGACAATGCCATCGTGATGGACGATTACAAAGTGCTCAACAGCGACGGCTTGCGTTATGACGATGAATTCGCCAAACACAAAATACTCGATGCCATGGGCGATTTGTATTTACTCGGCAAACCCCTGCTTGCACATTACCGCGCGTTTCGCTCGGGCCACGCCATGAACAACAAATTGCTGCGTGAATTGCTCAGCCGACCCGATGCTTATGAGATGGTGAGCTTTGACGA
>CANNRV010000030.1 GCA_947508145.1 Comamonadaceae bacterium | reverse complement strand
GGCGCGGGTGACAAATCGTCGGTGTTGGTTTCGCCGGGCACCTTGAACACGGTGACCGTGATTTTTTTGTCCACTTCGTGGCGAGTGGTGAACCACTCGGCATCCGCCCAGCTTTGCATCACGTCTTTGGCTTTGGCGTTGCCCGCTTTGGCTTTGTCAGCCACATCGTTGAAGAAGTCGAACATCAACAAGGTTTTCTTCAGCGCATCTGCGGCGACAGTAGCCACTTCAGCGTCATCCAGCAACTCGATGAGCGGGTGCACGTTGTAGCCGCCCACCATGGTGCCCAGCAACTCGGTCGCTTTGGACTTCGAGACCAAACCCACTTTCAATTCGCCATGCGCCACAGCAGCTAGAAACGAAGCCTTCACTTTGGCGGCATCGTCCACACCGGGGGGCACGCGGTGGGTCAGCAAGTCCATCAGGAAAGTGTCTTCACCAGCCGGTGGCGCTTTGATCAGTTCAATCAATTCAGCTGTTTGCTTGGCATCCAACGGCAAGGGTGGAATTCCTAAAGCGGCGCGCTCTGCCACATGGTCCCGGTAGGCTTTCAACATGATGATCTCCTCAAGAATAAACAATGCGTGAAGCGCAATGGCGCTTCACAGAAAAAAACTTTGTGCCTGCGTTGGCAAGCGGCGGCCAGTGGCATGTGCACGTTGCAGCACTTGCCAGAAAAAACGGTAACTCGCGCGGTCGTGCAATTGACCGGCAAGACTGATAGGTGCCCAGTCAGCGGCTTGCGCGGCAGTGATCACCTCGCAAGCCTGTTCAATGGTTTTGTCGTCAGGTGCCATGGCCGCCAAAATCGGGCGGATTTGCGAAGGATGAATGCTCCACATGCGCGTATATCCGAGTTCTTGCGAAGCTCGACGCGCTGCGTTTTCCATGGCTTGTGTGTCGTTGAATTCGGTGACCACGCTGTGCGACGGCACCTTGCCGTGCGCATGACACGCACTGGCGATTTCCAACTTGGCCCGCACCACCAGTGGGTGACTGAACTGCCCTTGTGCGCCCATGCCATGCGAAGGAATCGCGCCTGCATGCGCGGACACAAAATCCATCAAACCAAAACTCAGAGACTGCAAACGCGGATGCGCTGCGATATCAAAGGCGCGGTGCACGGCGGCGGGAGATTCAATGAGTGCATGCACCGCTAAGTTGGGCGCACCCGCCTGGTCAATCGCACGCACTGCCTGTTCAATGTCCGCCACGCTTTCCACTTTGGGCAACATCACATGGCATAAACGCTGTCCCGCTTTGCCGACGATGCTTGCAATGTCAGCATGAAAAGCCGGGTGATCCACCGGGTGCACACGCACCGCGACACGCGCATTCGCTGCGGCGTTCACTGCGAGTTCAGACACCAGCGCCGCGTGTTCTGCTTCGCCGCCCACAGGCGCACCGTCTTCGCAATCCAGCGTGACATCGAACACACACACGCCAAACTCTTGTTGCATCTCGGCCTGCAATTGCAGGCTTTTTCGCATGCGCTGTTCTACGCCGCTGTAGTGATCGCAGACCGGCAACACCACCGCACCCGCTTGTGCGCTTTGCAGCACATCGCGCGGATGTTGAACCGGTTTGGCAGTGGTGTTCAAAGCGGCTGACTCAAACAGCTTTACAGCAGATGCGCCACACCGGCTTGCTCGTCGGTCAGCTCTTTCAAGGTCTTGTCAATGCAAGTCTGGCTGAACGCGTCAATCGCCAAACCTTCAACGACTTTGTATTCGCCGTTTTCGCAAGTGACCGGGAAACCGAACATCACGTCTTTGGGAATGCCGTACCAGCCTTGTGAAGGAATGCCCATGGTCACCCATTTGCCGTGCGTGCCTAAAGCCCAGTCGCGCATGTGGTCGATGGCAGCGTTGGCAGCCGATGCGGCTGAAGACAAGCCACGCGCTTCGATGATGGCCGCGCCGCGTTTGCCAACGGTGGGCAAAAACACATTCGCGTTCCATTCTTGGTCGTTGATCATGTCTTTGACAGATGCGCCGCCAATGGTGGCGAAACGGTAGTCTGCATACATAGTGGGAGAGTGGTTGCCCCAGACACAGAGTTTTTCAATGTCTGCCACGGCTTTGCCGGTCTTGGCGGCCAACTGAGAGGCAGCGCGGTTGTGGTCTAAGCGCAGCATGGCAGTGAAATTGCCGGGCTTCAAATCGGGCGCAGACTTCATAGCGATATAGGCATTGGTGTTGGCGGGGTTGCCGACTACCAGCACTTTGACGTTGCGTGAAGCCACTGCGTTCAAAGCCTTGCCTTGGGCGGTGAAGATGGCTCCGTTGATGGCCAACAATTCAGCGCGTTCCATGCCGGGGCCACGGGGGCGTGAACCGACCAACAAAGCGTAATCGGTGTTCTTGAATGCGGTCATTGGGTCTGCATGTGCTTCCATACCGACCAGCAAGGGGAAGGCGCAATCTTCCAGTTCCATCATCACGCCCTTGAGCGCTTTTTGTGCTTTTTCGTCGGGAATTTCCAGCAGTTGCAAGATGACCGGTTGGTCTTTGCCCAGCATTTCGCCTGAGGCGATGCGAAACAGCAAGGCATAGCCAATTTGACCTGCGGCACCGGTAACGGCCACGCGAACGGGTTGTTTACTCATGAAAATTCTCCGAAATTGAACAAAAGAATAAAGCCGGGCTGGCCGGATTGCCAAAAATTCACAAGACCTATGTCTTATAGAAGATATGATAGCGTCTTATCCATGACTAGCAACTGACGGTTACCGAGTGAACGCCTCCAAACCTTTAGAAACAGCTGCCAACCAGCCGCCCCCTGCCGCGCTGGTGTCACCGTCTTTCAGCCCTTTGTACCAACAAATCAAAGGACTGGTGCTGCAAAGCTTGCAAGCCGGTGAATGGAAACCCGGCGATTTGATTCCCAGCGAATTCGAGCTGGCAGCCCGCTACAAAGTCAGTCAAGGCACGGTGCGCAAGGCCATAGACGAATTAGCCAAAGAGCATTTGCTGGTGCGCCGCCAGGGCAAGGGCACTTTCGTCGCCACCCATGCCGAACAACAAGTGCAATTCCGTTTTCTCAAACTCAAACCCGACAACCCCGGCTTGGGCCAGCAAGGCCCGGCACAGCGACACATCATTGATTGCACCCGTTTGCGTGCGCCACCGGAAGTGGCTCGCATACTGTCTTTGCGCACTTCTGACTTTGTGTTTCAAGTTCGCCGTGTGTTGTCATTCGATGCGGTCCCCACGATTTTTGAAGACATTTGGCTGCCTGGCAGCACCTTCAAAGGCTTGACCGCCGATCGCTTGAGTCAAGACACACGGCCTATGTACGCCATGTTCGAGTCTGATTTCGGCATCCGCATGGTGCGTGCGCAAGAGCGTATCCGAGCGGTTTTGCCCAGTGATGAGGTCTGTGACTTTCTCAAAGTCAATGAAAAAACACCCTTGCTTCGCGTAGAACGAATGTCATTTACTTACCATGACAGCCCGATGGAATGGCGTATTGGCATTTACCGTACCGATACCCGCCATTACTTGAACGAATTGAGCTGAGCATGCATTCAAAATGAGAATTTCATACCCTTGGCACCCGCGTGACCTTGAATTTTTGTGCATTGCAATAGAATCAATTTCACACCCCTCCCCCAGGGCTTTTTCTGGCCCGACCTGATACTTGGAAAGCACAGCGCATGACCGAACCCGTCAAAACCCGAGCGGCATTTCGAAACATCAACGCATTTCACGACCTGCCCACTTACCGCTTGCCTGCCGCCGGTTGGGTCTCGATTCTTCACCGCGCCAGCGGAGCACTGATGTTTTTATTGCTCCCTTTCATCATCTGGCTGTTTGATAAATCGGTGTCCTCCGAAATTTCCTTCGCCAAATTCAAAGCAGCCATCAACATCGGCATTGGCATCTACCCGGGTTGGTTCATTCGCTTAACCCTGCTGGCTTTGATCTGGGCATATTTGCATCACCTGATCGCCGGTTTGCGTCATTTGTACATGGATGCCACGCATTCAGTCAGCCGCGAATTCGGCCGCAGCAGCGCGGTTTTCACCTTAACTGCCAGCATAGGCCTGACCGTGTTGCTGGGTGCCAAATTATTCGGTCTCTATTGATATTCAGGAGCAGACATGAGTGACGGAATCGGTTCCAAACGCCTGGTCACAGGTGCCCATTACGGCTTGCGCGACTGGATGGCGCAGCGCCTGACAGCCGCCTTGATGGCCTTGTTCACCCTCGTGGTGCTGGTCAGTGTGTTGTTTACCCGTGGCGACATCGGCTACGACTTGTGGGCTGGCATTTTTCATCCGCAATGGATGCGCGCGCTGACATTCACTGTGTTTATCGCGCTCACCTACCACGTCTGGGTGGGCATGCGCGACATCTGGATGGACTACATCAAGCCCGTGGGTTTGCGTTTGGCCCTGCATATTTTCACCATCGTTTGGCTGCTCTCATGTTTGGGCTGGGCGGTTCAGGTTCTTTGGAGATTTTGATTGATGACACGCTCTTCTCTTCCCCGTCGCCGCTTTGATGTGGTCATCGTCGGTGCAGGCGGCTCCGGCATGCGTGCCTCGCTGCAACTCTCACGCGCTGGTCTGAATGTGGCCGTGCTCTCCAAAGTATTCCCAACGCGCTCGCACACCGTGGCGGCACAAGGCGGCATCGGCGCGTCGCTGGGCAATATGTCGGAAGACAACTGGCACTACCATTTTTACGACACGGTCAAAGGCTCTGACTGGCTGGGCGACCAAGACGCAATTGAATACATGTGCCGCGAAGCACCCAAAGTGGTGTACGAGTTGGAACACATGGGCATGCCGTTTGACCGCAACCCCGATGGCACGATTTACCAACGCCCGTTTGGCGGACACACATCCAATTACGGCGAAAAATCGGTGCAACGTGCTTGCGCTGCAGCTGACCGCACCGGTCACGCCATGTTGCACACCCTGTACCAACAAAACGTACAAGCCAACACCAATTTCTTTGTGGAGTGGATGGCACAAGACCTGATTCGCGATGCAGACGGCGATGTTGTCGGTGTCACCGCGCTGGAAATGGAAACCGGCGATCTGCACATTTTGGAAGCCAAAACCGTGTTGCTCGCCACCGGTGGTGCAGGCCGCATTTTTGCCGCGTCCACCAACGCCTTCATCAATACCGGCGACGGCTTGGGCATGGCCGCACGCGCAGGCATTCCTTTGGAAGACATGGAGTTCTGGCAATTCCACCCCACAGGTGTTGCAGGTGCGGGTGTGTTGCTGACCGAAGGTTGCCGGGGCGAAGGCGCGATATTGCTCAACAGCCTGGGCGAGCGTTTCATGGAGCGCTATGCACCGACATTGAAAGACTTGGCCCCGCGCGATTTCGTGTCGCGTTGCATGGACCAGGAAATCAAAGAAGGCCGTGGTTGCGGCCCGAACAAAGACTATGTGCATTTGAAGTTGGATCACTTAGGTGCAGACACCATCATGAAGCGCCTGCCCTCGGTCTACGAGATCGGCCACAACTTCGCCAACGTGGATATCACCAAAGAACCCATCCCCGTGGTGCCTACGATCCATTACCAAATGGGCGGCATTCCCACCAACATCCACGGCCAAGTCGTCACGCAAACCGCCACAGACCACAACGCCGTGGTCAACGGTTTGTATGCGGTGGGCGAATGCTCTTGTGTCAGCGTACACGGGGCAAACCGCTTGGGCACCAACTCATTGTTGGATTTGCTGGTGTTTGGCAAAGCCGCAGGCAACCACATTGTTGAGTTCCACCAGAAAAACAAATTGCACAAGCCCTTGCCTGCTGATGCGGCAGACCGCACGCTGGCACGCTTGGCAAGACTGGACAACAGTACCAGTGGCGAATACGCGCAAGACGTGGCCAACGATTTGCGCGCCAGCATGCAAAAACACGCTGGCGTGTTCCGCACCCAAGCCAGCTTAGACGAAGGTGTGACGCAAATCGCCGCATTGCGTGAACGCGTCAACGCCATCGGTCTCAAAGACAAGAGCAAGATTTTCAACACCGCGCGTATTGAAGCGCTGGAAGTGGAAAACCTGATTGAATGCGCCCAAGCCACCATGGTGTCTGCGGCAGCACGACGCGAAAGCCGGGGTGCACACACGGTGGATGACTACGCAGACACACCGCAACACCCGAATGGCCGCAACGATGAAGAATGGCTCAAGCACAGCCTGTGGCACAGCCACAGCAACAGCCTGACTTACAAACCCGTCAAGCTCCAACCGCTGACAACGGAAAGCATCCCTCCCAAAGTGAGAACCTTCTAATGAAACGCACCTTCAAAATTTACCGCTACGACCCGGAAAAAGACGCCAAGCCCTACATGCAAACCATCGAGGTGGAACTCGACGGCCACGAGCGCATGTTGTTGGATGCCTTGATGAAACTCAAAGCACAAGACCCGACACTGTCTTTCCGTCGCTCTTGCCGCGAAGGCGTGTGCGGCTCGGACGCGATGAACATCAACGGTAAAAACGGCTTGGCCTGTTTGACCAATATGCTGACCTTGCCGGGTGTGATCACCTTGAAACCGCTGCCCGGCTTGCCTGTGATTCGCGATTTGATCGTGGACATGACGCAGTTCTTCAACCAGTACAACTCGATCAAACCGTATCTGGTGAACGACAGCCTGCCGCCCGAGAGAGAACGCTTGCAGTCCCCTGCCCAGCGTGAAGAACTCGATGGCTTGTATGAGTGCATTTTGTGCGCCAGCTGCTCCACCAGTTGCCCGTCCTTTTGGTGGAACCCGGACAAGTTCGTCGGCCCTGCCGGTTTGCTGCAAGCCTATCGCTTCATCGCCGACAGCCGTGACCATGCGACCAATGAACGCTTGGACAACCTGGAAGACCCGTACCGCTTGTTCCGTTGCCACACCATCATGAATTGCGTTGACGTGTGCCCCAAAGGTTTGAACCCGACCAAAGCGATTGGCAAGATCAAAGAACTGATGATCAGCCGCGCGGTTTGAATGAAAGATGAACAACTCGACGGTTTATCTGACGGCGACAGCCTCTCGTCAGCTGCACTCAGCAAACTGAGGTGGCGTTGTCGTCGCGGATTGCTTGAAAACGATTTGTTCATCGAGCGTTTTTTCAACCAGTACGCCGATGCGCTGACAGTGGGTCAGGCGCGAGGCATGTACGAATTGATGGAACTGGCGGATAACGATTTGCTGGATGTGTTGCTGGGTCGACCGCACACACAAGAAGTGACGCAAGACCCCCGGGTGCAATCCGTTTTGCACCTGATGAAAGTTTGAATTTTTTACATTGTTTGACACAGGAATTGACCATGAAACTCGCTGACTACAAGGCCACTCTTTCATTCACCAATGGCCAACCCAGCGTTGAGATGCCGGTTTACAACGGCACCATCGGACCGGATGTGATCGACATCCGCAAACTCTATGGCCAAACCGGCATGTTCACGTATGACCCGGGTTTTTTGTCCACGGCCTCATGCCAATCGGCCATCACTTTCATTGACGGCGACAAAGGCGAGTTGCTCTACCGCGGCTACCCGATTGAACAACTGGCCACCAACTGCGATTTTTTAGAAACCTGCCATTTGCTGTTGTACGGTGAGCTGCCGAATGCCGATCGCAAACACGAGTTCACGCAAACCGTCACGCACCACACCATGGTGCATGAACAAATGCAGTTTTTCCTGCGTGGTTTCCGCCGTGATGCCCATCCCATGGCGGTGCTCACCGGACTGGTCGGTGCTTTGTCAGCCTTCTATCACGACAGCACTGATATCAACAATGCTGAACACCGCGAAATCGCGGCCATCCGTTTGATTGCCAAAATGCCCACCCTGGTGGCCATGGCCTACAAATACGGTGTCGGCCAACCATTTTTGTACCCGCAAAACAACCTCTCGTACGCAGGCAATTTTTTGCGCATGATGTTTGGCACACCGTGCGAAGAGTATGTGGTCAACCCGGTGCTTGAACGCGCCATGGACCGCATCTTCACTTTGCATGCTGACCACGAACAAAACGCTTCCACTTCCACCGTGCGTTTGTGCGGATCATCCGGCACCAATCCGTTTGCTGCCATCGCAGCAGGTGTGGCTTGTTTGTGGGGTCCCGCCCACGGCGGTGCGAACGAAGCTTGTCTGAATATGTTGGAAGACATCCAAGCCAATGGCGGCATTGCCAAAGTCGGCGAGTTCATGGAGCAAGTCAAAGACAAAAACTCCACCGTCAAACTCATGGGCTTTGGCCACCGGGTGTACAAAAACTACGACCCGCGCGCCAAACTGATGCAAGAGACTTGCGATGAAGTGTTGAAAGAACTGGGCTTGGAAAACGACCCCTTGTTCAAACTGGCCAAGGCATTGGAAAAAATTGCACTGGAAGACGATTACTTCGTTTCGCGCAAGCTCTACCCGAATGTCGACTTTTACTCCGGCATCGTGCAACGCGCCATTGGCATCCCTGTCAATTTGTTCACTGGCATATTTGCCCTTGCACGCACTGTCGGCTGGATTGCCCAATTGAACGAAATGATCAGCGACCCCGAATACAAAATCGGTCGTCCGCGTCAGTTGTTCACCGGTGCCGCCAAGCGCGATGTGCCGCCGCTGAACAAGCGCTGAAATAGCTCTGAAAGATCAAAATGACCCGGCCAAGGCCGGGTTTTTTGTTTTCTCGTTTGCGGCCAGAGCCGGGTTGTTTAACTGCCTAAAATCAATCTCTTTGCCATCCACCGCGCAGGAGCCCCATGGGACGCACTCTTTACGACAAAATTTGGGACGAGCATGTCGTCCACACCGAAGAAGACGGCACCTCGGTGTTGTACATAGACAGACATTTGGTACATGAAGTCACCAGCCCGCAAGCCTATGAAGGACTTCGTGTGGCCAAGCGCCCGGTCTGGCGCATCAGCTCCGTCGTTGCCACCGCCGACCACAACACCCCCACCACCGGTTGGGAACTCGGTTATGACGGCATCACCGATCCCATCAGCAAAGCACAAATCACCACCTTGGACGACAACATGCGCGAGTTCGGCGCAGCGGCCTACTTTCCGTTCATGTCCAAACGCCAAGGCATCGTCCACGTCATCGGCCCTGAAAACGGTGCCACCCTGCCCGGCATGACCGTCGTCTGCGGCGACTCACACACCTCAACCCACGGCGCATTCGGCGCACTTGCACATGGCATAGGCACTTCTGAAGTCGAGCATGTGTTGGCCACGCAAACCTTGTTAGCCAAAAAAGCCAAAAACATGTTGGTGCAAGTCGATGGACAAGCGGCCAAAGGCATTACCGCCAAAGACATCGTGCTGGCCATCATCGGCAAGATAGGTACGGCGGGCGGCACCGGTTACACCATTGAATTCGGCGGCGCGGCCATTCGCGCACTCAGCATGGAAGGCCGCATGACCTTGTGCAATATGGCGATCGAAGCAGGTGCTCGCGCAGGCTTGGTGGCGGTGGACGAAAAAACCATTGCGTATGTCAAAGGCCGTCCCATGGCCCCGGGCACGGACCGGGTCAGCGGCAAATTCACAGGCGGTGTGGAATGGGACCAGGCCGTGGCCTATTGGCAGAGCTTGCATTCAGACGCAGACGCGCATTTCGATGCAGTCGTGACGCTAGACGCGGCGCAGATCGCGCCGCAAGTGACCTGGGGCACATCGCCTGAGATGGTGTTGTCAGTGCTGGACAAAGTGCCCGACCCCGACAAAGAAAAAGACGCCAACAAGCGCGATGCGATTGAACGCGCGCTGGCCTACATGGGTTTGCAGCCCGGCAAAGCATTGAACGATGTGTTCGTCGACAAAGTGTTTATCGGTTCATGCACCAACAGCCGCATCGAAGACATGCGTGAAGCGGCTGCAATCGTCAAACACCTGGGACAAAAAGTCGCTGGCAATGTGACATTGGCCATGGTCGTGCCAGGCTCCGGTTTGGTGAAGGCGCAAGCCGAGAGCGAAGGTTTGCACGAGATATTCAAAGCCGCCGGTTTCGAGTGGCGCGAACCCGGTTGCTCCATGTGTCTGGCCATGAACGCCGACAAACTCGAGCCCGGCGAACGCTGCGCCTCCACCAGCAACCGCAATTTCGAAGGCCGTCAAGGCAATGGCGGGCGCACCCATTTGGTCAGCCCGGCCATGGCAGCAGCAGCAGCTATTCACGGGCATTTTGTTGATGTGCGGCAGTTCAGTGTTTGATTTTTTTTCAGATGACGCAGCAGCAAAAATTTTTAATTGCCTTGCTATCAGGGCAACGCGATCAGAATCTGAGCTTCGCTGCACTGGTTCAACTGCTTCAGAATTTGGATTTCAGTTGCAGAATCAAAGGCTCGCACCATATTTTTTTCAAAAGTAATGTGGACGAAATTCTCAATTTGCAACCCGTCGGCCATTTGGCAAAGGCCTACCAAGTCAAACAAGTCCGAGAAGTCTTGTTGAAATACCAACTGGCTAAAGGAGTCGTCAGCGATGAATAGCAAATATGAAATCATCATTTACTGGAGCAACGAAGACAATTGCTTTATTGCCGAAGTCCCTGAATTAGCCGGGTGCAAGGCTGATGGCGATAGCTACGCTAATGCGCTTGCTAATGCCCAAACAATCATCGATGAGTGGATTGAAACAGCCCGGCTCAATCAGCGCATCATTCCTCAACCTAAAGGGCGTCTGCTCTTTGCTTGATCAACACGATTTTTCTAATGCAAAAATTCAATTTACACAAAGGCCTGGTCGCTCCGATGGACCGCGAGAACGTCGACACCGACGCCATCATCCCCAAACAGTTTTTGAAGTCCATCAAAAAAACCGGCTTCGGCCCCAATTTGTTTGATGAATGGCGTTACCTGGACAAAGGCGAACCAGGGCAAGACCCAAGCAGCCGCAAACCCAACCCCGACTTTGTGCTGAACCAACCACGTTACAGCGGTGCATCTATTTTGTTGGCCCGCAAAAACTTCGGTTGCGGCTCATCCCGCGAACACGCGCCTTGGGCGCTTGACCAATACGGTTTCAGAGCCATCATCGCGCCCAGCTTTGCAGATATTTTTTTCAACAACTGTTTCAAAAACGGTTTGCTGCCCATCGTGTTGCCCGAGGCCAGCGTGGCCAAACTGTTCAACGACTGCCTGGCTTTTCCGGGCTACCAACTCAGCGTGGACTTGGAGCGGCAAGTTGTCATTCAACCCCAAGGCGAAGAACTGCCGTTTGAAGTGCAGGCGTTTCGCAAATATTGTTTGATCAATGGCTTGGATGACATTGGCCTCACCTTGAAACACGCCGACAAAATCCGCGCATTTGAAACCGCACGCCTGAGCGCCAAGCCCTGGCTGGCAAACATATTGACAGAAAGCAAAGCATGAAAATCGCAGTTCTTCCCGGTGATGGCATAGGCACCGAAATCGTCGCAGAGGCGGTCAAAGTTTTAAACGCCTTGGACATGAAGTTCGAGATGGAAACCGCCTTGGTCGGTGGCGCTGCGTATGACGCACATGGCCACCCTTTGCCCGAGTCCACGCTCAAACTTGCCATGCAATCAGACGCAGTATTGTTTGGTGCGGTCGGCGATTGGAAATACGACACGCTGGACCGTCCCTTGCGCCCCGAGCAAGCCATTTTGGGTTTGCGCAAAAACATGGGGCTGTTCGCCAACTTCCGCCCGGCCATTTGCTACAAAGAACTGGTGAACGCGTCCAGCCTCAAACCTGAATTGATTGCAGGACTGGACATACTCATCATCCGCGAATTGACCGGCGATATTTATTTCGGCCAACCTCGCGGCAGACGCGTTTCACCCGATGGCGCATTCGCCGGTGCCGAAGAAGCGTTCGACACCATGCGTTACACACGACCCGAAGTGGAGCGCATCGCGCGAGTGGCATTTGAAGCGGCACGCAAACGCAGCAAGCGCGTGACCAGCGTAGACAAAGCCAATGTCTTAGAGACGTTTCAGTTCTGGAAAGACATCGTGACCGAAGTGCACAAAGACTACCCGGACGTGGCGCTGGACCACATGTATGTAGACAACGCCGCCATGCAACTGGTGAAAGAACCCAAGCGCTTTGACGTGGTGGTCACAGGCAATATGTTTGGCGACATACTGAGCGACGAGGCTTCCATGTTGACCGGTTCCATCGGCATGTTGCCCTCGGCTTCGTTGAACGCCAGCCGCCAAGGCTTGTACGAACCCAGCCACGGCAGTGCGCCGGACATCGCTGGCAAAGGTGTGGCCAACCCCTTAGCCACCATACTCAGTACCGCCATGATGCTGCGTTTTTCATTGAACCAGGAAGAAGCCGCAGTGCGCATTGAAAACGCCGTGAAAAAAGTATTGGCCCAAGGTTTTCGCACCGGCGATATTTACAGCGAAGGCACGAACAAAGTGGGCACACGCGAGATGGGCGACGCGGTGGTCAAAGCCTTGTAATGCATTTGTTGAAAGCAAGACCTTGTTTGAGGTCTTGCTCAGATAAATCTGCATCACACCACCAGACGCCCCTCTTCCAGGAATTTTTTCAGCAGTTCGTTGGTGGTCTCAGTCCCGTTAATTTGCGTATCGCCACCCAAGGCATCTGACACATTGACCAAGGTGAACAAGGTGGATGCCACACCACCGCCGTTGCGGTCTACCAAAAATTTATAGTCTATTTTCCCGGCGTTGCTGACTTTGTCGATTTGCAGATAGCCATTTTTAATCAGGGAATCCGCATCATGCTGGGCATTGCCATTCAAAATATCAGTGCCAGTTAAGGCGGTGTAATCAAACAGCATGTGTAAATCGATGCGGTCCGCTTGGGTGGCATCAGATTTACCGAAATTGAAGTCCAAGATCTTGTCGCCGGTCAAACCACCGAGCAAGCCATCTGTACCAGAGCCCGGAATTTCATTCACATATTTAAAGGTATCACTGCCATTGCCGCCTTTGAGTGTGTCTACACCCAAGCCGCCAATCAATGTGTCCGCCCCGTCTCCACCCGACAAAGCATCGTTGCCGAATCCGCCAATCAAATTGAGACCGGCATTTTCCTGCCCGCTCGATATCTTGCCGGTTCGGGTCAAGGAGTTCACATCCATGACATCGTCATTGTTTGTGCCTATCAACCAGGAATATGTAGTGACCGTGGTATTACCGGACACGGTATCAAAATACCCGGCCAATTTCCTACCTGCCTCATCTCTCAGACTGCCGCTGTACTGCATCAAAAACGGGTTATTGAAATTGGTAGTAGTGCTTCCCAAGGTGAATTTCAAGCCTTGCTGTTGATTGAAACTAGAGATGGATGTTCCGGAAATTGAAAAATCAGGCGCTGCGCCAGACCCTGTCGATTTGAGAGTGAAGTCGCCGGGCAGTATGGGGTTATCAGTGAACAACGCATGGTCGAAGCCCAAGACCATCACCCCTTTGCCATCGTTGTTGCTGGAGTAATTCACGCTGGCCACGCCCGCCGCCTGGTCGCCTCCCCGGGTCATCAGGCTCACAGTTGTGGCTGGATTGGCATCGGGCTGGTACGAAGCCACAAACTTGGTGTCGTACCAATTTCCACCTTCAACACCCGGTTTGAACACGCCTTTGATGGGCGAGCCCAAGTCAACCGAGTCCATCAATACATCATTGCTTCCCAAAGTGAGTTTCAATATATTGGTTTCAGACAATTGCGCGATATCTGCCTTAGACACCAACAAGGTTTGCCGGTCTGCATTAGAGGACAAATCGATGTTTTCAAAACCATAGAGTTTGTGAAAACCTGCTGCATTGACTCGCTTGTTATCAATATCAGTGCCGTACAAACCGTCTGCATTGCTGACGAAATCAGCCAAAATAATATTGTTACTGCCCGAATATTCACCCGATTTCGCCAACTTCAAAGTATCCAAACCCAAGCCGCCGTCAATGCTGCGGAAATTCAAATCTTTGATGGTCACCACATCATTACCTGAACCGGTGTTGACAAAATCCGCACCGGCCACGGTCACAAAGTCCACGCCTATCCCCAGTGCAGTTTCATTCAGCAGCAGTATTTCATCGATGAAAGACGAATTGTTGGCGCTACTGCCCAAGTCATAGTTGGAGGGGTTCGATTTACCGCTTGCCTGGTCGACAGTGGCTGCTATGGCCTCTACCCGTGTCCCTATGGTGCCGAATTTCACCGCTTCATAGGCGTTGATGTCTTGCAGCAAAGCACCGGCTATGTACTCAGGTGACCAGATCATGTCACCCATCATGCCTTTCCACGGTTCACTGATTTTCCTGTTACCAGCGCCATCTGCAGGTAATGCGCCAATGATGTAGTTGTACTTGTCATTGCCGCCTCCCAGTTTGAGGAAATAGTTATCTGACAGTGACGTCAATTCCTGTGAATTGCTGTAGAGCGTGACTTTGCCAATATTGTTGCTGTAGTTGGGCAGGTAAGTGTGCGACACCAGCATTTGGTTGCCTAAAGTGGAACTGTTGTCCGGCCTCAAATTTAAAGTTGACTTTATATCTGTTTGTATGGCGTACAACCGGGTTCCGCTGCCGTCAATGCCCATGCCCACTTGGCCTGATATGCCGCCTGGCTTCATATAAGCTGCATTGGTTGAGTTGTCTACAACAGAAATACTCACCCCGTTAGTAGAGCCCAGCAAAGTTGTATTTGTGGTCACAGTGAGCTTGAAATTGATGCTGGTCCAAGTAGTCGCCCCGGGGCTTGCGGTGGCATCCCTTTGCTTTGCGATCAACTGGTAATCCCCCATAGCAGGAAATTGGCTAGAGATCAAGTCGTACGACCAAGCCCCGCCTGCACCAGTTGTCACATTCGTGGCGGTGCCAAGAAATATGGGGTTTGTTTTAGGTGAAGTTTCACTGGGAAGTTGAGACAAATAAATATCCACATAAGCCCCTGGCGCGGCACCTATGCCTGTGATGGTAGGCGCCGTTGGAGATGTGTAAGCGGAGGTAGTGGCCAATCCGCCAAAAGCACCTATGCCGGTGGCATATTGCCAGTTAGCGCCACCAGAAACGGTATCAAGCCGCAAATTCATGATCAATGAATACGGCATATTTTTACCCGCCGTATTCACACTGCCATCTGAATTCAAGCTTTTGAAATACGGGGTGGTGCCATCTCCACCGTCCGAAAAATACATCCACGAACTGGTTGTTGCTGTCG
>CANNRV010000029.1 GCA_947508145.1 Comamonadaceae bacterium | reverse complement strand
GTACAGGCGCAGGTAAGCCCAAAGCAGGCCAGGCTTGTTGACTGAACCAAGCGCCTTCTCCCAAAACCATGGCCTCGCTCAGTCGTAAATGACAGGCATGCAAATGCAAATCTTTGTGCGTCAACACATGCAAGAACGCCGGTTCCAATTGCACTTGCTGACGGCAAGACGCAGGCACAGCGGCCAGCAACTCTTCTTCTGAATTGAACAAAGGCTGGGTGTACAAACCGGCCCACACACCGGTGGCCGGACGCTGTGCCAACCAGACACCGCCTTGGGCAGTGCTGGCGCACAGCAGCCACAAGCTTTGTGCGCTGCGTTTGATTTTTCGCGTTTTGACCGGGTAATCGCCTGGCTTGCCTGCGGCATGCGCCACGCAATCCTGCCGCACCGGACAGCGCTTACAGCCCGGTGATGAGCGGGTGCACAGCGTGGCACCCAAATCCATGATGCCTTGTGTGTAGGCCGGCATATCGGCAGCTTTCAATGGCAAACAAGCATCAGCGACAGCCTGGAGTTTTTTTTCATTGGCCGACAAGGCCAAATCCAGATCAAAGCCTTGGTGTCTGGTCAGCACACGTTTGACATTCCCGTCCAAAATAGCCACGCGTTCTTCAAAACACAGGGATGCAATCGCCGCAGCAGTTGATGGACCTATGCCTTTGAGAGTTTGCAAATCCGCCACCTGACGCGGAAACACGCCGCCGAATTGCGCCACCACTTGCTGCGCACACGCATGCAGATTGCGTGCGCGGCTGTAATAACCCAGCCCGCTCCACAAACCCAGCACCTGGTCTAAGTGGGCGGCGGCCAGCGCGTTCACATCCGCAAAGGCAGCCAAAAACCTGTCGTAATAACCGATGACGGTGACCACTTGGGTTTGCTGCAACATGATTTCAGACAACCAAACTCGGTAGGGGTCGCGTGTGTTTTGCCACGGCAAATCGTGTCTGCCATGAACCCGCTGCCATGCCACCAGGCGTGTGGCAAAACTTGTCATGGCTTTTGGCACACCGGGCAGAAAAATGTGGAGCGCTGGCCTTGCACGATGCGCTTGACCGTGGCTGCGCATACCCGGCAAGCCTGACCGGCGCGGTCATACACATTGGTTTGAAGCTGGAAATAGCCGTTTTGGCCTTGCGCGTTCGAAAAATCGCGAAGGCTGCTGCCGCCTTGCGCCACCGCACGCGCCAGCACATCGCGGATAGCGGCATGCAGTTTGGCGGCACGTGGTTTACTGATGCGAGACGCCCGGGTGGTCGGGCGTATGCCAGCCAAAAACAAGGCTTCGCTGGCGTAAATGTTGCCAACACCCACGACCAACTCGCCAGCCAGCAGCACCTGTTTGATAGGTGCCTGCTTTTTTTTCAAGGCCTCAGCGAATGCTTTGACATCAAAACTGTCTTCCAGCGGCTCCACACCCAAGTGCCCCAACAGTTTTTGTGCAACCGGGTCGGATTCGCTGTCGGCAAACACCACCGCACCAAAACGGCGGGGATCATGCAAGCGCAGCAAGCCCTGGCTGGTCAGCATATCGAAATGGTCGTGTTTGCCAGCAGCTTGTCCGGGCGGACCAAAGCTCAATGAACCGGACATGCCCAGGTGAACCATCAACAAACCTCTGGACAAATCAATGAGCAAGTACTTACCGCGCCGTCTGACCCGCAAAACTTGCAAGCCTTCTAGCGCCGCGGGCTGGCAGCCCAGCGGCCAGCGCAGGGGCATGCCCATGTGTACAGCCAACACGGTCGCGCCCGCAATCGCCGGGGCAAAACTCAGCCGGGTGACTTCAACCTCAGGTAATTCGGGCATGCTGTGCACTCATGGATTGGCTGGGATTATCATTCTTGAATGAACACCTCCCAACGCCTACGTTTTCCGACCCGTTCCAAAGCAGGATTTGCTTGTTGTCTGTTGTTGGGTGCGAGTTTGCTGTCCGCCTCGGCCCAGCAGGCTGCGGTTGATGACGCCGGTCAAGCACCGGAAGTCATCAACAACTCAGATCTGAACGCAGAAAACACTTTGCTGATTTTGCTGGGTGAACTGCAGGTCACTCAGGGAGACACCGGCGCAGCTTACGCCATGCTGTTGGAAGCGGCCCGCAAAACCAGCGACGAGGGTTTGTACAAACGCGCTGTGGACATTGCCCTGAATGCACGCAACGGAACAGCCGCATTGGATGGTGCCAAAGCCTGGAAAAAAGCCTTTCCGCTGTCGCGCGATGCCAACCGTTATGTGCTGCAAATTCTGGTTGCACTGAACCAATTGGCTGAAAGTTTGATGCCCCTGCGCAGCTACATACAACTGGCCCCGGCATCTGAACATGTGCTGCTGATCAACGGCATGCCGCAAATCTTCGCCCAAGCCAAAGACCAGGAACTGGCCACGGCGGTCGTTGAGCAAGCCTTGGTGCCGTTTGTCGACAAACCGGCCACGGCCGCAGCCAGTTGGACCACCATAGGCCGCATGCGGGTAGCGGCGAAAAAGCTGCCCGAAGCGCTTGAGGCCGTGAACAAAGCGCTGACCGCAGACCCCAAGGCCATGGAACCCGGCTTTTTATTGCTGGAATTGCTCTCTCTGGGCGTGAACGAAGCCGAACCCATCTTGCAACGCATACTCACCGCCGAATCTCCGCCCCATATGCGTTTGACCTATGCACGGGTGTTGATGGATGCCCAACGCCTGCCGGATGCAGCGACCCAATTGCAGCAACTCAACCAAAGCCACCCCAATTTCGCCGAAGCCTGGCTGGTGCTGGGCGCTTTGCAAGTTGAGTTGGGCAAAGATGCCGAAGCCCAACAAGCTTTGCTGCGCTATATCGACTTAGAGCAAAACAAAGAAGACGCGCGCTTGTCTCAAGCCTATTTAATGCTGTCCAAGATCGCCGCCAACCAGAAAAAACCGGCGGATGCAGAAGCCTGGCTGAACAAGATCGATGACCCCGAGGCTTTGACACAGGTTCAAATTCAACGCGCCCATTTGATTGCCAGCCGTGGCGACATGGCCAAAGCGCGGGCCTTGATTGCAGAATTGCCGCACAACACACCGCAAGCCCAGCGCACCCGCTTGCAGGCTGAAACGCAATTGCTGCGTGACTTCAAAATGTACGACCAGGCCTACCAGGTGCTGCTCAAAGCCAGCAAGGCCGAACCCGACGACCTGGACTTACGTTATGAAGTCGCGATGCTGGCGGAAAAACTCAACCGCATGGACGAAATGGAAAAACTGCTGCGCAGCATCATCGCCGCCAAGCCCGATTTCCAGCACGCATACAACGCCTTGGGCTACGCTCTAGCGGATCGCAATATGCGTTTGCCCGAAGCCCGGGCGCTGATTGTCAAAGCGCTGGAGTTCTCTCCCGAAGACCCGATGATCACCGACAGCCTGGGCTGGGTCGAGTTCCGCATGGGTAACAAGCAATCCGCATTGGCCATTTTGCAGCGTGCCTATGACACCAAAAACGATCCCGAAATTGCCACGCATCTGGGTGAAGTGCATTGGAGTTTGGGGCTGAAAGACAAGGCCATGAAAATCTGGCGCGATGCACTCAAATCAGACCCCAAAAATGATTTGCTGCAAGAAACGCTCAAGCGACTGAAAGTGAAACTTTGAACCATTGGCGGCACGCCAGGCTCAGCCACTGGTTATTGTTAGCCAGCCTGTGCTTGCTGTCTGGCTGTGGCTTGTTTTCCTCCAAAAACAAGCACACGCCCTTGGCGCAAACCGGGCATTGGGAAGGCCGCTTGCAACTGAAAATCCTGGCTAAAAAAACAGAGCAATTCAGCGCCAATTTCATGCTGGAGGGCACGGCTGAAGAAGGTGAATTGACCATTTACTCGCCGATTGGCACGACGGTGGCTGTGGCCAGCTGGGACCCAAATGGCGCCTCTTTGGCCGAAGGCAGCCAAAAAAACCGTTTTGAATCCATGGACTTATTGACTGAACAACTCACCGGAGCCAGCCTTCCCTTGCCTGCCTTGATGGCTTGGCTCAACAGTGACGGACCGGCGGTCGAGGGCTGGGAAATTCGTGCAGAAAATCCGGCTGCCGGGCGCCGTTTATTTGCACGGCGGGTGCAACCTTGGCCCCAATTGCAGCTGACCTTGATCATCGATCCGCCTTGAAACGCCGATGGCCGCTCTAGCTTCACTTCACCATGTACCCGCCCCTGCCAAGCTGAATCTTTTTCTGCACATCACCGGGCGCAGGGACGACGGCTACCACCTGCTGCAATCCGTGTTCATGTTGATCGACTGGTGGGATGTGCTGCATTTCGAGCGGCGCACCGACGGCAAGTTGTTGCGCCGCGACCTCACCGCCGCCTTGCCGCCTGACGATTTGTGTCTGCGTGCCGCACGTTTGTTGCAACAGACCAGCGGCATCTCAGATGGGGTAGATATCAGCATTGAAAAACGCATACCGGCGCAGGCCGGTATGGGCGGCGGCTCATCAGATGCAGCAACCACCTTGTTGGCCTTGAACCGCTTATGGGGGCTGAACTGGCCGCTGTCGCGCCTGCTGCCGTTGGGCTTGGCGCTGGGCGCTGATGTGCCGTTTTTTCTGCGCGGACGCAACGCCTGGGTGCAAGGCATAGGCGAGCAATTGCAGCCGGTTGAATTGCCTCGGGCCAGATTTGCGGTTCTCAAGCCGGAACAAGGACTGGACACCGGGCTGATTTTCAAGGATGCGGCGCTAACCCGGGATACATCTGCTGTTACAATGGCAGACTTTGCTGCACGGCCTTTCGTTTTCGGACGTAATGACTTGCAAGCAGTGGCCAGGCGGCTATGCCCTCAGGTTGACCAATCCTTAGAATGGTTGACCGAACAGGGATGGCAGCCCAGAATGACAGGTTCAGGTAGCGCGGTTTTTGCGCCGATTTCTACTGACACTGTTTTATCTGACCCGCCCGCTGGTTGGCAATTGCAGTTGTGCAGCAATCTGGAAATTCATCCCCTGGCCGGATGGGTTTCCTGCGACGTTTGACTGGATTCGTGTTGAAAAACAAGTTTCCCGTGTAGGGGAGTCGCCAAGTTGGTTAAGGCACTGGATTTTGATTCCAGCATGCGAAGGTTCGAATCCTTCTTCCCCTGCCACTCCATTGCTGTATGCAGAAAGCAACAAGCACTGACGGCAAACCGTCAAGCTTGTCTTTCGATTTGTTTAACCTCAGGTCGTCAACATGTCGCAACCCGTCACCCCGGATTTCATGGTTTTCACCGGCAATGCCAATCCCGGCTTGGCGGCCGAGGTGGCCGGTCACTTGGGAATCGGCTTAGGTGCAGCCCAGGTCGGGCGTTTCTCAGATGGTGAAGTCACTGTTGAAATCAACCAAAACGTACGTGCCCGCGACGTGTTTGTGGTGCAGTCCACCTGCAACCCCACCAACGAAAATTTAATGGAATTGCTGATCATGGTCGACGCGCTCAAACGCGCTTCGGCCGAACGCATCAGCGCCGTCATCCCCTATTTCGGCTATGCCCGCCAAGACCGCCGCCCGCGATCTTCGCGCGTGCCCATTTCCGCCAAACTGGTGGCCGATTTGCTGCAAACCGTGGGCGTGGCTCGTGTGCTGACCATGGATTTGCATGCCGACCAGATTCAAGGTTTCTTCAATATCCCGGTGGACAATATTTACGCTTCACCCGTTTTGCTTGGCGATTTACGCCTGAAAAACTACGACGATCTGATTGTGGTGTCGCCCGATGTCGGCGGCGTGGTGCGTGCCCGCGCCCTGGCCAAGCAACTCAACTGCGACCTGGCCATCATCGACAAACGCCGCCCCCGCGCCAATGTCAGCGAAGTCATGCACGTCATCGGTGAAATTGAAGGCCGCAACTGCGTCATCATGGATGACATGATCGATACCGCCGGTACGCTGGTCAAAGCCGCTGAAGTGCTGAAAGAGCGCGGAGCCAAAAAAGTCTACGCCTATTGCACACACCCGATTTTTTCCGGCCCGGCCATCGAACGCATTGCCAAAGGCGATGCGCTGGACGAGGTGGTGGTGACCGACACCATTCCGCTGAGCTTAGAAGCCCAGGGCTGCCAAAAAATACGCCAACTCTCCGTCGCGCCGCTGATTGCAGAAACGATTCAGCGCATCGCCAAAGGAGAGTCGGTCATGAGTTTGTTCTCCGACCAGGACCAGCTTTTCTAAGCTGCTGCTGTCGGGGTGCAATGTTGTGAAGCAGTTCGCTGCTTCGTTTGTGAAACCGGAGTCACACTGGTCGCGGTGGGCTTCTTCAGGAGAAAACTATGAAATTCGTCGCTTTTGAGCGCGCAAAGCAGGGAACGGGTGCGAGCCGCCGTCTGCGTATCACCGGTCGCACGCCAGGTATCGTCTATGGCGGTAAAGCCCACCAGCCGGTCAACATCGAGCTGGACCACAACGCCTTATGGCATGCACTGAAAAAAGAAGCTTTTCACGCATCCATTCTGGAAATGGAATTGGCCGGTCAAACGTCCAAAGTGCTGCTGCGTGACGTGCAATACCACCCGTTCAAACAACTGGTGTTGCACATCGACTTCCAGCGCGTTGAAGCTGACACCATGCTGCACATGAAAGTGCCTTTGCACTACAGCGGCCAGGAAAATTCACCTGCGGTCAAAGTCGATGCCTGTCTGGTCAACCCTGTGATGACCGAACTGGAAATCGCTTGTTTGCCCGCCGATTTGCCCGAGTTCATCGCGGTTGATCTGAGCAACCTGAAAAAAGGCACGTCTTTGCATGCCAACGACATCAGTTTGCCCAAAGGTGTGAAAGTGGTCGTCCACGGCAAAAACAACCCGGTGCTGGTCAGTGTCGTGTCTCTGGCCGAAGAAGCCGCTCCCGAAGCCGCCGCACCTGCTGCAGCTCCTGCCAAGGGCAAAGGCAAGAAGTAATTCGCTTTTGCTGCTACAAAAAAACCCGCTGCGGCGGGTTTTTTTGCGCCTCATAATCCATCCCCATGATCAAACTGTTTGTAGGCTTGGGCAACCCGGGCGCTGAATACGAAGACACCCGCCACAACGCCGGTTTCTGGTGGATAGACCAATTGGCCGCGCAGCTCAAAGTGCAGTTGCTGCCTGAAAAAAGTTACCACGGCTGGGCGGTTCGCACCCAATGTGACGGACATACTATTTGGTTGCTGAAACCGGCCACCTTCATGAACCTGTCGGGCAAGTCGGTGGCGGCGCTGGCGCGTTTTTTCAAAATCCAGCCGGATGAAATACTGGTGGTGCATGACGAACTGGATGTGGTGCCGGGCGAAGCCAAGATGAAATTCGGCGGCAGCCACGCCGGGCACAACGGCTTACGAGATATCCACGCCCAACTCGGCAGCGACGCTTACTGGCGTTTGCGCTTAGGCATAGGACACCCTGGCGTGAAATCCGAAGTGCTGCACTGGGTATTGAAAAAGCCAGCGCCGGATCAAAAAATTGTGATTGACGCTTGCATAGACAGAACGCTGAAAGCTTTAGCCTTGATGGTGAGCGGCGACATGGTGAAAGCCACACAGTTGGTGCACACCAGCAAACCGCCCAGGCCCAAACCGCCAAGACCGGCGGCGGCCATTCACCCGAAGAAAGGCGATCTGCATGACACAACATCCGACCAAACTCCCCCGTACACTGGCCCTGCTGCTGTTTAGTTTGTGCCTGGGCTGGCCTCAGTTATCTGTGGCCAAAGACAAAAAACAAGCACCGGTGCAATGCGAGAACAACGGCAGCCTGAGCGCTTGCCCCGACAGTTCAGCCAGCGGCGGCAAACCCGGCCAAAGCGCCAGCTTCAAAGCGCAGTCAGACGACACCATCGAAGCGCCGGTGAAGAAAAAGAAAAGCAAAAAATCTGAAGGTAAAAAGAAAACCAAGCGCAGCAAAGCCGCTGAAGAATAAACCGCTTAATTGATGGTTCTGCCTGCGTCAGCCTGCAATTTCCGGTATTTGGCCCACAGCGTGTCCTGGTTTTCGACATGCTGGGGGTTCACGGGAATGCAGGCCACCGGGCAGACTTGCACGCATTGGGGCTCGGCGTGGTGACCCACACATTCGGTGCATTTGGCCGGGTCAATTTCATAAATCACCGGGCCCATGTAAATGGCGGCATTCGGGCATTCAGGTTCGCACACATCGCAATTGATGCATTCGTCAGTGATCATCAATGCCACGTCAGACCCTCAACTGTTGCGGTTGGCATGCATGAATTCAAGCACGCTGGGCGACACAAATTGCGCCACATCACCACCGAGTGCCGAGACCTCGCGCACCAAGGTGCTGGAGATGCACTGGTACACATCCAGCGTATTCAAAAACACCGTGTCAATCGCCGGTGCCAAACGGCGGTTCATGCCAGCGAGTTGAAACTCGTAATCGAAATCGGTCATGGAACGTATGCCGCGCACCATGGTTCTGGCGTTCAGTTGCTTGGCGAACTCAATCACCAGACCGTCAAAGGTTTGTACTTTGACATTCGGGCAATCGGCCAAGGCATGGCGCGTCATCTCTAAGCGCTGCTCCAGGGTGAACATGGTTTTTTTGTGGTGGGCGCGGGCCACTGCAATCACCACCACATCGAACATGCGGGCGGCGCGACGCACAATGTCTTCATGACCCAAGGTGATGGGGTCAAACGTCCCCGGATACAAAGCAATCACTGGCTGTGTCATGGCTGTCCTCAAACTGGCTGATGCGGCGGATTATGCAGCCGGTTGCAATAAATGCGCGTGTACCGCGCCGGCTTTCAAATGCTTGTGCAAGCGCCAGCCTGCTGCCAGCAAAGTCTCAGCCGGCCAGGCTTGGGCGGCTTCCAGATAAGCAAAGCCGCCGGGCTTGAGACAGGCCAGGCTCAGTTGCAGACAAGCCTCGTAGCCGGGAAAGTCGTAGGGCGGGTCCAGAAAAACCAAGTCCAAGCTGTGCGCCGCTTGTTGGCGCAACAAAGACAAGCCATCACCACGTTGCATGCGGATGTGTGTGGCTTTGAGTCGTTGCGCATTTTTTTGCATCACCTCAATGCAGGTGCTGTTGTTTTCGCCGAGCACCACAGATGCCGCGCCGCGAGATGCCGCTTCAAAGCCAAGCGCACCGGTGCCAGCAAACGGATCAATGCACTGCCAGCCGCTCAGGTCCTGACCCAGCCAATTGAACAAGGTCTCGCGTACCCGGTCTGGCGTGGGCCGCAAGCCCGGCAAATTGGCCACCGGCAGTTTGCTGCGTTTCCACAGCCCGCCGATGATGCGCACCTCGCCGCCGGGTTTCATGGCGCCGGGCCTAACACCACGGTGACCATGCGTTCAGGCTGCACATGGCGGGCAAAGGCCTGCTGAATGTCATTGACCGTGAGCTTTTCGACATTGGCGGTCCAAGTGTCCAAGTAGTCCAGCGGCAAATCAAACCAAGCGATGTTGCTCAGGTTGTCCATCAGCTTGCGGTTGCTGTCCAGTCGCAAGGCAAAGCCGCCGATCAAAAAGTTTTTGGCCGATTGCAGCTCCAACTCACTCGGTCCGCCGTCGACAAACTCTTTCACCACCTTGGTCGCAACTTCCACGGCTTGCACCGCTTGGTCGGGTCGGGTTTGCAAACCCACGGTGAATGCACCTGCGTGCTGCCCCGGCGAAAAATAACTGTAAACGCTGTAACTCAAACCCCGCTTTTCGCGCACTTGTTCGGTCAGGCGTGAGACAAAACCACCGCCGCCCAACACATAGTTGCCAACAATCAATGGCAGGTAGTCATGGTGCTGACGGGGAATGCCAGGCTGGCCGATCAACACATGGGTTTGCGCAGATTCAAACGGAATGTCTATGCGTTTGGCTTCAGCAAGCGGATGCACTTCCTCTATCAGCGGCAACAAGGCGCAGCTGCCGCCCGCAGGCAAATGGCGCAACAAACGCTCTACCAACTCGTTGGCCTGCTCACGCCCCACTGCACCGACGATGCTGATTTTGGCGTGGCAAGGCACAAAGTAACGGGCATGGAACTGGGCCATCATCCGGGTGTCGATGCGTCCCAGGCTTTGCGCCGTCGGCTCTGCACCATACGGGTGGTTGCCATAAACCGCTTTTGAAAACGCCAACGCAGCCACCACATTCGGCTTGGTATTGGACTCGTCAATCGAAGCGATCCAACGTTCGCGCTCTGCTTGCCAGATGTCTGCCGGGAACGACGGCAAGGCCAGTTGACGCGCGGCCAAGTCCACCGCCGCGTTCAGCAACTCTGGGCGTGTCAGGCTGCGCAAATTCAAACTCATGCGATCCAACGACGCGTTGGCAGAGGCCATGGCACCGAGATCGGCCCAGGCCTCGCCCAATTGGTTTTCGTCAAAGGCGGCAGACATGCCTTGTGCTTGCACACCCTTGCTCATCATCATGGCGGTGGCTTGCGCCAAGCCTTGGGTGTCTTTGTTGTCGCGCCGGGTGCCGCCGTCGAATTCAAGCTGAAAGTCCACCATAGGCAAACCAGGCACTTCCATCAGGTACACCTTGGCACCGTTGTCCAGCATCCAAAATTGAACGGGGATGCCCGCCACGGCAGACACAGACCACACACAGCCCAAGGCCATCAACAGGAATTTGTTCATTTCGCACCTTCTGTGTGTCTGGCACCGGGGAGAGGTTTTCTGAAAGCCGGTCTGGGTCCGGACTGCGGCAATAAAGTGGCAACGGTCAACTGGTCATCGATCAGGTATTTTTGTGCTGCGGCTTGCACTTGCTGCGGCGTGATGGCGACCAATGCTTCCACCAAACGGTCCGGGGTGTCCAGCGGCTTGCCCTCTACCCAATAGGCGCCCAATTCACGCGCCTGGTTGAACAGCGAGTCGCGCTGGTAGACAGTGGACGCCAGCCATTGCGCGCGCACGCGTTTCATTTCAGCTTCGGTCACACCGTCTTTCACGATCAAGGCGATTTGTTCACGCAAAGCGGTTTCCAGCAATTCAACGGATTTGCCTTTGGCCGGCACACCATCCAACACAAACACTTGCGGGCCGCGTCCGCTGAAACTGTTGGATGCGCCGACACCGTCAGCCATGCGCGATTCGCCTTGCGCCAATGCGCGTTCCAGTCTGGCACCGTTGTAACCGTCCAGCACAGCGGCCAACATGGTCAGGGCCAGGGCGTCGCGGCTGTCAGTGGCATCATCAAACGACACAAAGCCGGGAACTTTCCACGACATCGCCAAATAGGCCTGCTCGGCCACGGCTTTGACTTGTATGCGCCGGGTGCCGGTCTGCAATGGTTCGACACGCGGTTTTCTGGCGGGCACCACACCAGTTGGAATTTGCCCGTAGGTTTCTTCAGCCCAGCGGCGCACGGTCAGCACATCCACATCGCCGACGATGACCACGGCAGCGTTGGACGGCACATACCAACGCTTGTAAAAGTCACGCGCGTCTTGCGGAGTCATGGCATCGAGATCGCTCATCCAACCAATCACCGGACGGCGGTAAGGTGAGGCGACAAATTGCGCAGCGTTCAATTGCTCGTACAGCACCATGCGGGGTGAATCGTCGGTGCGCATGCGCCGCTCTTCTTTCACCACTTCAATTTCTTTTAAGAACTCCTCATCCGGCCACTGGTTGTTGGCAAAGCGGTCGGCTTCGAGTCGCATCACGTCCAGCAATTTATTAGAGGGGATTTGTTGGTAATAACCGGTGTAGTCTTTGTTGGTGAATGCGTTTTCACGTCCGCCCAAAGCAGCCACCTTGCGTGAGAACTCGCCGGGGCGAAGCGTTGGCGTGCCTTTGAACAACATGTGCTCCAGCACATGCGCCACGCCAGAGTAGCCGTCGACTTCATCCATTGAGCCGACCCTCAGCCACACCATGTGCACAGCCGTGGGGGCTTTGGCATCCGGCTTGACGATCAGCGTCATGCCGTTTTGCAAACTGAACTGTTGAATGGACTGTTGCGCAGTCTGGGCTTGTGCCGAATTGATCAAACAGCAAGCTGTGAGCACCATCAGCAGACACCAGGCATGGCGTATAGATTCAAAACTTCGGGGTTTCATAGAATGACCTGTCATAAAGCGTGCGCTGTTGCACGCATAGCGCATTGTAGAAACCTGCAACCATGTTCAATATTTTCAAGCGAAAAACCCCGGCAGCAGCTGAAACGGGCAGCACGACAGCCTCTGAGGTGGCCGCACGAAACTGGCTGGGACGCTTGCGCAGCAGTTTGCAACGCACCGGCAGCAGCATCACCGGGGTGTTCAGCCGCAAACTGATTGATGACGAGTTGTATGAAGAATTGGAAGCAGCGTTGCTGATGGCTGATGCCGGTATGCCGGCCACAGAGCACATACTGCACAAGCTGAAACAAGAAGTGAAACAAACGGGGAGCAAGAATGCCGATGAGGTGAAAGCCTTGTTGGTGAAAGTGTTGACCGACTTGCTGCAACCCCTCGAACGCCCACTGGATATCAGCCAACACGCCCCGACCGTCATCATGGTCGCCGGTGTCAACGGCGCGGGCAAAACCACTTCCATAGGCAAGCTGACCCGGCATTTGCATGATGCAGGCGCCAGTGTGCTGCTGGCTGCGGCGGACACGTTTCGCGCCGCCGCCAAAGAGCAGTTGATGGTGTGGGCGGACCGCAACCAAGTAGACATCATCAGCCAGGACCAGGGCGACCCGGCGGCGGTCAGCTTTGACGCAGTCACCGCTGGCAAAGCGCGTGGCCGCGATGTGGTGCTGGTCGATACCGCCGGACGCTTGCCCACCCAATTGCACCTGATGGAAGAACTGAAAAAAATCCAACGTGTGGTGCAAAAAGCAGATGCCAGTGCGCCGCATGAAATTTTGCTGGTGATTGATGGCAACACCGGTCAAAATGCGCTGGCCCAGGTCAAGGCTTTTGATGAGACTTTGGGCCTCACCGGCTTGATCATCACCAAGCTTGACGGCACGGCCAAAGGCGGGGTGCTCGCCGCCATTGCCTTGTGGGCAGCGCAACGCCCGGCCTCTGCGGCCAAACCGCTGGCGGTGTACTTCATCGGCATTGGTGAAAAACTGGAAGACCTGCAAGCATTCAAAGCAAATGAATTCGCGCAGGCACTGATAGACTGATTGTCCAAGAGGAGTTCGCATGACTGCCCGCCAACCCATTTCTCCCGGAGGCTTTGGCGGCTTGCTGACCTCTTTTTTGGTAATCCATTAGATTGAACACTTCACCGCCCTCCTCCTTGCCCGCCGAGCACGCGGCATTGCTGCCCGCCCTCAAACGCATGGGCTTGCTAAAAGAAGGCCAAGCTTGTGAGATGACAGCGTTGACCGGCGGCGTGTCTTCACTCATCGTCAAAGTGGAAACTGCTGACACACAGTTTTGTGTCAAACGCGCCTTGCCGCAACTCAAAGTCAGCGCCTTGTGGGAAGCGCCCGTGCGGCGCAACCGGGATGAAGTGGCTTGGCTGAATTACGCCCAGCGCGTCACGCCGGGCGCGGTGCCGCAGGTGCTGGCTGAAGATGCGCAAGACTGCATATTCGCCATGGCCTATTTGCCTGCCGGGCAATACCCGGTGTGGAAACAGCAATTGTTGAACGGCCACATACAGCCGCAAACGGCTGAGCGTGTGGCGCATACGCTGGTCAAACTGCACGCGGCGAGTGCGCGGGATGACTCGTTGCTGGCCAACTTTGACCACGACGAAGACTTTGTCGCCATTCGCTTGTCGCCGTATTTTTTGCACACCGCGCAACAGCATGCCGATTGCGCTGCTGCCCTGCACGCGCTGGTGCAAGACTGCTTGAGCAACAAGCGCGTGTTGGTACATGGCGATGTCAGCCCGAAAAATATTTTGGTGGGTGCCGATGGCCCGGTGCTGCTGGACGCGGAATGCGCTTGCTTGGGTGATGCTGCTTTTGACCTGGCTTTTGTGCTGACTCACTTGTTGCTCAAATGCGTTCACTTGCCGTCCAAAGCGGCTGATTACCTTCACTGCTTTGATGTCTTATCCGCTGCCTATTTGCAAGGTGTGGACTGGGAAGACGCTGGCTTGCTTGAAGCGCGGGCTTGCCGCTTGCTGGCTGGCATGTTGCTGGCTCGCGTGGACGGCAAATCGCCCGTCGAATACCTGACACAGCCCGCGCAACACGACTTCATCAGAAGCAACACCATTCCCTGGCTGCATCGCCCCGTCACCCGCTTAGCGCTCATGCGCGAACAATGGACCCCCTCATGAAAACTGCCATCCAACATATTCAAGCCAGACGCATTTGGGACTCGCGCGGCAGACCCACTGTGGAAGTCGATGTGCGCTTGCACGACGGCAGCATGGGCCGGGGCGTGGCACCCGCAGGGGCATCGCGCGGCAGCCGCGAAGCGCTGGAGTTGCGTGACGGCGGGCCGCTGTTGGGCGGTTTGGATGTGTCGCAAGCTGTTGCCCATGTCAACGGCCCCATGACCCTGGCTTTACAAGGCATGGATGCGCTGGATCAGGCGAAGGTGGACCAGGTGTTGATAACGCTTGACGGCACGCCTTTGAAAAGCCGACTCGGTGCCAACGGCATGATCGCCACCTCGCTGGCCGTGGCGCAAGCGGCGGCGGCTTCGCAAGCCATGCCCTTGTGGCAGTACCTGGCCAATGGCGAAACCGTCAGTTTGCCCATGCCGCAAATTCAAATATTCGGCGGCGGTGCGCATGCAGGTCGCAGAGTGGATATCCAGGATTTTCTGGTGATACCCGTTGGAGCACAGAGTTTTGACGAAGCGCTGGTGATGGTGGCCAACGTCTACCACGCAGCCGGGCGCTTGATGGACGAGCAAGGCAAACGCCACGGCGTGGCAGACGAAGGCGGATGGTGGCCGGATTTTTCTTCCAATGAACAGGCTTTGCAAACGCTGACCCAGGCCATCGCTAGTGCAGGTTACCGGCACGACCAAGTGGCGATTGCATTGGACATTGCCGCTTCCGAATTTGGTTCCAACGGCCAATACACACTCGGCCTGGATCAGCATGTGTACAGCACAGACGAATGGCTGCAAGTGCTGCTGCGCTGGGTCAACACTTACCCGGTTGTGTCGGTGGAAGACCCGTTCGCCGAAGACGACACACCCGGCATGCAGGCGTTCACGCATGCCGTTGGCGGGCGGATTCAAGTGATTGGCGACGATTACCTGGTGACGAGCGCGGCATTGATTGAAGCGGCTGCGCGCGACAAAGCCTGTAACGCGGTGCTGCTCAAGCCCAACCAAGTGGGCACGCTGAGCGAAACCCGCCAGGCCATGTTGAGCGCCCGGGCCGCCGGTATGCGCATGGTGGTCTCCGCCCGCTCCGGCGAAACCGAGGACACCGCGATTGTTCATCTGGCCACCGGCTGGAACACCGGCCAGCTCAAAGTCGGCTCGTTTGCCAGGTCTGAGCGCATGGC
>CANNRV010000028.1 GCA_947508145.1 Comamonadaceae bacterium | reverse complement strand
TTGGCGACAGCCCATTTCCCCTTGCCGCTCAAGCCCCCGGGTACAGAGGTGGCTGTCCCGGCGGACGCGTCTTAAACCGTTTGTGAACCCAGTAATACTGGGCCGGTGATTCCAGCACCCGGGCTTCTATGTCATGGTTCATGCGTTCTGTGTCAGCTTGCGCGTCCCCTTGCGGGTATGACGGCCACACAGGTCCGATTTCAATGGTGTAGCCGTCAGGCGTGAGTCGTGTGACCAAGGTACACACCCGGGCACGCGCCAACTTGGCCAGGCGCGGCAATGAGTTGGAAGTGGCGGCGGGCACGCCGAAAAAATCTGCCCACACCGCGCCTTGAATGCCGAAGTCCATGTCCGGTGAATAGTGCAGGCGCATACCGCCACGCAATATCTGTATCAGCGGCTGGGCACCCTCGTTGCGCGCCACCGAACGCACCCGCCCGGAGCGGTTGCGGCCTTGCATCATCCATTCTTCAACATAAGGGTTACGCAAGGGCACATACACACAGGCCATAGGAATTTGCTTGAGCAACGTCATGGAGACACCACCGGCATCTAAGCCGACGAAATGCGGTGCCAGCACGATCAAAGGCGAGCTGTCTTCAAACACCGAGAAGTCACCTTCAAAGCGGATGCGCTGTTGCAATACCTGCTGCGGCGCATGCCACAACCAGGCCCGGTCCCACAGCGACTGCCCGAGCAACACAAAATGCGCTTTGGCCAGTTGGCGCAATTGCGGCTCGTTGAGTTGGGTAAAACACAAACGCAAATTCGTCAGCACCACATTGCGCCTGCGTGCCGACACCACATAAAACACATGGCCACTCAACCAACCCAGCCAGCGCAACACACGCACCGGCAAGCGCGACACAATGCGCATGAAAAAAACCACGGGGTTGAATGCCTTCATGCTTCTTGCCTGGGTTGTTTGAAACGGGCGTAGCCCCACAGGTATTGCGCCGGGCGTTGGCGGATCAGGCTTTCCATGGCTTGGTTGATCTGCAACACCACGGTGTCTACATCCTTGGCCAATGCTTGCGACATGGGCTGCACATGTATGCAATAGCCTTGCGCAGCAGGCAAACGCTCGCCCCAAGCCAAAACGATGTGTGCGCCGGTTTGCAGGGCCAGTCGGGCGGCCAAGGTCATGGTGTAGGCCGGTTGGCCCCACATCTGCGACCAGATGCCCATGCCCACAGGCGGCACCTGGTCTGGCAATAAGCCCACCGCCTGACCGCGTCGCAAGGCTTTGAGCATCTGACGCACCCCTTCCATATTGGTCGGCACTGCTTTTAAATGGGGTTTGTCTCTGGCGCTAAGCAACAAGTTTTTGAGCCACGCTTGCCGCGCCGGTCGGTACAACACGGTCATCTGACCAAATCGGGGACCAAACATTTGGGCTTGGGCGGTGGCGGTGATTTCAAAGCACCCCAGGTGCGGGGTTAAAAACACGATGCCTTTGCCGGCGGCGTACGCGGCCTCTATGTGTTCGGCTCCGCGCCATTGCACCGGCATATCGCCATTGAACCAAACCCGGAAAGCCTCTAAAGCCTGACAACCCGCTGCCGCAATCGCGGGGCGCACTTGCGCCATGTCATAGCCCGCATACCCCGCATGTTCACGGAACTGTTTTCGGTAGCGTGGCGAGGCGTACCAAGTGATCCAGCCCAGCATGCCACCTATGCGCTGCATCCACAACAAGGGCAGACCTGACAGCCAGCGCATCAATAAAGTCATAAGGGCATGCAGTAATACTTGATTAGAATGCCTATTGTCGCTGAGTTAATGAAGCAACTTGCAGGGCGACACACTCGAAAGAGTCGGCTGTTCATCAGCCATCTGCTAAAGCGTTCGCCAGGCTCTTTTGGTATGGCAACGCGTCAACCATCAACAGGAGTATTTCATGGCGAACGATTATCTTTTCACATCCGAATCCGTTTCTGAAGGTCACCCCGACAAAGTCGCTGACCAGATTTCAGATGCCATTTTGGATGCCATCTTCAAACAAGACCCGCGCAGCCGGGTGGCAGCCGAAACGCTGACCAACACCGGTCTGGTGGTGCTGGCGGGTGAAATCACCACCAACGCGCACGTGGATTACATCCAAGTCGCGCGCGACACGATTCAACGCATCGGCTACGACAACACCGAGTACGGCATCGACTACAAAGGCTGTGCTGTCATGGTTTGCTATGACAAGCAGTCCAACGACATTGCCCAAGGCGTGAACCACGCGTCTGACGACCACCTGAACACCGGCGCCGGTGACCAGGGCCTGATGTTCGGTTATGCCGTGAAAGAAACCCCGGACCTGATGCCCGCGCCTATTTACTATGCGCACCGCTTGGTGGAACGCCAGGCGCAATTGCGCCGCGATGGCCGCATGCCTTTTTTGCGTCCGGATGCGAAGAGCCAGGTGACCATGCGCTATGTTGACGGCAAGCCGCACAGCATTGACACCGTGGTGCTGTCGTCGCAGCACAGCCCGGACCAAAGCGAAACACCGACCAAGATGAAAGCCTCGTTCATTGAAGCTGTGATTGAGGAAATCATCAAGCCTGTGTTGCCCAAAGAATGGCTGAAAGACACACGCTATCTGATCAACCCGACTGGCCGTTTTGTGGTCGGCGGCCCGCAAGGCGATTGCGGTTTGACCGGACGCAAAATCATTGTCGACACCTACGGTGGCGCCTGCCCGCACGGCGGCGGCGCATTCAGCGGCAAGGACCCAAGCAAGGTGGACCGCTCAGCCGCTTACGCTGCCCGTTATGTGGCGAAAAACGTGGTGGCAGCGGGACTGGCGACTCAGTGCCAGGTGCAAGTGGCTTACGCCATCGGTGTGGCCAAGCCCATGAACGTCACCATCAACACCCAAGGCACTGGTGTCATCAGCGACGAGAAAATCGCCGCCTTGGTGAATGAGCATTTCGACCTGCGTCCTAAAGGCATTATTCAAATGCTCGACTTACTGCGCCCGATTTACGAAAAAACAGCGGCTTACGGCCACTTCGGTCGTGACGAACCTGAATTTACGTGGGAGCGAACCGACAAAGCCCAAGCGCTGCGTGCAGCGGCCGGGCTGTAAGCACGGCACCCGCGAAGCGGGGTCTTGGGCTTTGGGGCGAAGCTCATATCGCGCAAGCGATGTGAGCGAAGACCACAAGGCAGCAGCAATGCGTACAGCGGCCGGGCTGTAAGCACGGCACCCGCGAAGCGGGTCTTAAAAAGAACAAAGCCTTGTGCAGGATTGCACAAGGCTTTTTATTTGAAGCAAGCAAAGCGGCATACAAGACACCGCAGTAGCAGCGGCTATCAGTTCAACCCAGCAATATAGTGGCCCAGATTTTCAATGTCTTCATCACTCAAAGTGCTGGCCACACTGGTCATATTGCCTGCATCATTGGTGCGGTTTTTGGCTTTGAAATCTTTCAGGGTTTTGATCACGTAATCGTAATTTTGACCGGCCACTTTAGGGATTTCATTTTGTCCCTTGAACTCGCCCAGATGGCACATGGCACACAAGGTTTCATCAGCTTTGGCAAAACCTTTTTTGGCTTTGTCAGGGTCTGATTTGAAGTTCTTATTGGTCAGTTTTTGGTTTGAAAAGAAGTCGGCGATTTCGCGCATGTCGTCACGGGTCAGACCGGCGGTCATGGGTGTCATCATGTCATTGTGACGACGGCCTTCCTGGAAATCGCGCAATTGCAAATAAATATAGCGAGCGTTTTGCCCGGCCAGGCTGGGTGTATTGGGCATGCTGGAGTTGCCGTTCGGACCGTGACAGGCCATGCAGGTAGCAGCTTTCTCGGGCACTTGGGCCTGCGCCATCCATGGCGACAAAGACGCGACAAGAACCACGGCGACAAAGGAGAAGTGAGAGATGAGTTTCATACGGTTTTCAAGGGTCAGATATCAAAAGGGCCTGGGTGCATTTGCATGCACACAGGCCCGGGCTTAACGCTCAGTGAGCTCAGGGCAGTGCGAACACCACCACAGAGTTACCACGCTTGGCATCGATCTGGTTGTTACCACCAGCTGCCACAGCAATGTACTGCTTTCCGTTCACGGTGTATGACACGGGAGGTGCATTCACGCCTGCGCCAGTCTGGTATTCCCACAGTTTCTTGCCGTTTTTGGCATCGAAAGCGCGGAACAAACCATTGGCTTCACCGTTGAACACCAGGCCGCCGGCTGTGGCCAACACGCCACCGATCAAAGGCTCGTCTGTGTCGAATTTCCATGCCACTTTACCGGTGTCAAGGTTGACAGCAGACAAACGGCCGGATTGCTTTTCGCTAGGGATGGTTTTGAACGCACCGCCTAACCACAGTTTGCCGCCTGGGTATTTGGAAGGCTCAACGTGGTAAGTCATGGGTTGCAACAGGTTAGCTGCAAACACCAGACGTGTGTCAGGATTGATAGCCATCGGGCTCCATTCCACACCACCGTTGGCACCCAACATCATCTTGGCGCCTTCTTTGGTAGGCAGGGTCCACATGCCGTCGATTGGCACCATGGGCTCAGACAAACGGATCAGTTCGCCGGTAGCACGGTCGTGAACATACACAAAACCGGTTTTGCCGCCGTGGATAGCCACTTTGACCATCTTGCCGTTTTTGTCTTTGGCTTCTGTCAGGATGACAGGAGACACAGCGTCAACGTCCCACACATCGTGTGCAACGTACTGGTAGTGCCACTTGTACTTACCTGTGTTCAGATCAACCGCAACGATGGAATCGGTGTACAGGTTGTCTCCAGGACGCTCAGCACCATACAGGTCAGGGCTGGGGTTACCAACCACGAAGAACGCGGTATTGGTTTCCAGGTCAACTGCAGGTGTCATCCACACGCCACCGCCCAGGGTTTTGTAGAAGTCGCCGCCGTGCTTGGCCAATTGCTCTTTCTCAGCAGCAATGTCACGGTGCATATTGCGACCGCTGGCATCGTTCACAGCCCACACGCCTTCATGGCCTTTGTCGGGGATGGTGTAGAAAGTCCACTGGAGTTTGCCGTCTTTGGCATCAAACGATTTGACGAAACCGCGGATGCCGTATTCGCCGCCATTGGTACCGATCAGGATGCGGCCGTTAACTGCCACAGGTGCCATGGTTTCTGAGTAGCCGAGTTCCGGGTCAGCGATTTGTGTTTCCCAAGCCAGCTTGCCGGTTTTGGCGTCCAAGGCGACCAATTTGGCGTCCAGGGTACCCATGAACACGTGACCGCCGGAGATGGCCACGCCACGGTTGTTAGGACCGCAGCAATAGGTGGTGACCGGACCCATTTTGTGTTTGTAGTGCCACTTTTGCTTGCCGGTGACGGGGTCAATGGCGTAAACGTGGTTGTAAGAGGTAGTCAGGTACATGGTGCCGTCAACAACGACAGGCGCAGTTTCCATGGACTCGAGCACTTCAGTTTGGAAAGTGAAGGCCGGACGCAGGGAAGCTACGTTGGAAGTGTTGATTTGCTTGGCCGGGTAGTAGCGGCTGTTAGCGTAATTTGCGTTGGTGTGCAAAAAGTTGTTGGCGTCTTTTTCAGCAGCACTCAGTTGTGCCTGGCTGACTTCTGCCTGGGCGAACCCGGCAGACAAAACACCGACTGCGACGCAGGCGATGGTTTGGGAAAGTTTCTTTCCAAATGTGTGCATTTATGCTCCTTGTGCCTTGCGGCCATGTTTGAAAAACCAGTTGGGATTGTTGCTCAGTTTGCTAGCAATCCTTGTCCGGAAGTCTGGGTATTCAACTTGAGATAACCTTGTGCTGTGAGAAACACGAATTACCTTCAAGGAAAAATTCCCATGCCTCATCTTAACCACGGTATATGAATTAAATCTAGGCTGAAACACTCGCAAAGGGAAAACCCTTAAGATTTTGACAGCCTAAGCTTTTGACTTTCACAGCCCATTGATCATGTCCAAACAAATTACATTTCTCAAACTGTTTACTATTGAACTCGCTTTAACCGCTGCCTGTTTTTCACCAGCAATGGCGCAACCGATCAATCCTCACCAATCGGTCAGTGCACAGTTGCTGGTGGCGGCTAAGCAAGGGGATCTACAAGGCATACAAAAAAGTCTGGAACGCGGTGCGGCGCCGAATTCACGCAACCGCCAAGGCAAAACCGCATTGTTCTTGGCCATAGAAAAAAACCAAATCGATATCGTCAAACTGATGCTGGATGCTGGGGCGGACGTAAACCTGGCTTCGCTGGAAAAAGTCACCCCGCTGATAGCGGCTGCCTACGCTGGAAACTCTGACATCGTGGGCCTGTTGCTGAATAAAGGCGCTCAACTCGAAGACACTGACCGTATACGTAAATCCGCACTGGTTTATGCCGCAGGTATGGGACACACCAAAGTGGTTGAGCAGTTGTTGACAGCCGGAGCGCAAATAGATGCTGCTTATGCAGATGGCTTGACCCCGCTGATGTGGGCCGCGGGTCAAGGTCACACTGACACCGTCAAACTGTTGTTGTCCAAAGGCGCGGACGCAGCGCGCAAAGACGACAGAGGATTGACCGCTGCTGACATGGCCAAAGAGGCCGGTCATACCGGGGTGCTGGGCTTACTCTAAAACCCACACACTATATATATAGAGCACGCAATTTCAGTGAGTGCGTTCTTAGATAACGCTGATTTCAAGCTCACTGATTCGGTTCATTGAAACAGCTTTTCTCCACCTCGTCATACATAGCGGCACGCTGTGTATCACTGTGGTAAATATTCCAAATTTCATCTGCTATTGCCCGGGTGAGCATTTTGAATTCGGGGTTGCAATGGTGCTTAAGCTGGTCTTGAAATGTTTGCTTTGAACGTTGCCAACGGTTTTCTCTGAGAATGAAAGCGTAGTGCACCAGTTCATGGCCTATGCCCCAAGACACCATTTCCTTGCTGTACTGTTCGATGGTGCGCGGCGCAACGCTGATCTGCATAGCGTAATCAGGAAATTGTTCAGTCGGGTACTGAAAGCCCATCCGTGCAAACGGCGGCACATGCCAATCCAGGACTAAGCGAGGCGGCGGTAAATCGGCAGGTGCTTGGGTGCGGTGTTTGACAAATTCCCACATGCGGCCAATCACGTCATAGTCAATTTCCGGCGGCGTGTACTCAATTTGCTGGAAGTCATTGGCCGCCATGGCTGCGCAAGACAGCCAGGTGAGAGATAACGCCAATACAACCGATGGAATGCGCATGCTTTGATCCCGAAAAGTCCGATCAAAGTTATCACCAAGTTGCGGTGTAGTACAACTGCGACAGCCAATCCCCTAGCTGCTGCGGGGTAGAAGCGGGTTCACAGCTTGTCGCGTTTGGCCAGCGCCGGAAACCATTTGAGCCAAGCGAGGGCAATCAACACCGTGCCCATGCCGCCAGCGACCACCGACGCAACCGGCCCCCACAATGCAGCGGTCAAGCCAGATTCAAATTCGCCCAGTTCATTCGAAGCCCCGATGAACACACCATTGACCGCTGCCACGCGCCCGCGCATCTCGTCCGGTGTTTCCTGCTGCATCAGGGTCAAACGGGTGACCACGCTGATGTTGTCTGCCGCACCAGTGACCGCCAGCGCCAGCAAAGACAAGAAAAAATAATTGGACAGTCCAAACACGATGGATGCCAGCCCGAACACGGCCACCGCAGCCAGCAATTTATAGCCAACCCGCCGCTGTATCGGCCAGCGGGTGATGAGGATGGACATGCACAAGGCACCGGCGGCGGGTGCTGCACGCAACAAGCCCAGCCCATCCGGGCCGGTATGCAAAATATCTCTGGCGAATATGGGCAATAAAGCAGTGGCACCACCCAAGAGCACCGCAAACAAATCCAGCGAAATGGCACCCAGCAACACTTTGCGCTCCCACACGAATGCAACGCCTGCAAACAGCGATTGCCAACTCAGGCTATTGCGCCGCACCACATGCTCGTAGCGCACCCACAAAGTCAACAGCATTGACAAGCTGAACAGCACAGCACACACGCTGTACACGGTCAAAGCGCCTGAGAGGTACAGCAAGCCGCCGAGCGCCGGTCCGCCAATCACAGAGACTTCCACACCGGTGGAGCTGAGTGCAATCGCTCTTTGAAATAAATGCTTTGGCACCAGCGACGGGGTAATGGCTTGTTGCGCAGGCATTTGGAATGCGCGTGTCAAACCCAGCACCCATGCGACGGCGAATATCAGTTCGCGGCTGGCCTGCCCGCGCCAAGTCGCCAGCCCCAGCACAAGCGCCACCAGGGCAAGCACCAACATGCAAGTGGCAAAAATACGGCCCCGGTGTAAACGGTCGATCACATGACCGGCGGGTAAGGCCATGACCAACGCAGGGATGAATTGAAACAAACCCACCAGACCCAAGTCCCAGGCACTGCCGGTCAACTCGTACATGTGCCAGCTGATGGCCAGCATCAGCATCTGGTGGGCTGATATGCCGCAAATCCGCGCCAGCCAAAACCGCATGAATTGGCGCTGCGCCAGCAGTTCAGAAAAAGTAGATGTCATGCGGCCATTGTCAGTGCAAACATCTGCGGCGCAGACAAACAAAAGCCCCCGGGTTTGACACCGGAGGCCGGATCAGCAAGCTGGGTACCTAGCCAGCTTGTTTGATGGCGTTCAAGCCGCCAATCGTTCTGATGGCGTTCAAGCCGCCAGTCGTTCTTCCACCACGTGTTTGCCGGTGCCGCCGATCAAAATTTTGCGCGGCAGTTTTTCTTCCGGGATCACGTTTTCCAAGCGAATAACAAGCAAGCCGTTGACCATATCCGCCGAGCGAACCACCACGGTTTCTGCCAGCGTGAACTGGTGGCTGAAATCGCGTGTGGCAATGCCTTTGTGCAGGTAGTCGCCTTGGGTGCTGGCTTGCACTTTGCCAACGATGCTGAGCTTGCTGCCTTCTGCGGTGATTGCAATGTCTTCCTGCTGAAAGCCAGCCACCGCGATTTCGATCAGGTAATCGTGCTCGCTTTGTTTGACGATGTTGTAGGGAGGGTAAGTTTGTGCCCGAGAGGCCGGGTCACCGGTTTCGAGTTGTTGAAAAGCATCGATCAGGCGCTCGAAGCCGACTGAGTTGAGAAGGACATTGCGTCCGAATGCATAAGCCATTTGAAATCTCCTTGATAACAAGCAAGTGAATGAACCACCGAAGCCCCGCAGGCACTCCGGTAGAACTTACTTTTGGGTCAAGCAGTGAATTTCAAGTGAGCCCTTGCATTAAATGGTCATGCCGCCGTCCACCGAGTAGGCATTGCCGGTGGCGAAACGCGATTCATCGCTGGCCAAAAACACCACGATGGGCGCGATTTCATGCGCCTGTGCCAAGCGGCCCATGGGCTGGCGGGCGATGAAGTTTTTGCGTGCCTGCTCGGGGTCTGCGTGGCTGTTGATGCGGTCTTGCAAAGAAGGGGTGTCTACGGTGCCGGGGCAAATCGCATTGCAGCGAATGCCTTGCGCCACGTAGTCTGCAGCCACCGCCTTGGTCAGGCCGATGACAGCGGCTTTGCTCACACCGTAGACAAACCGGTTGGGCAAGCCTTTGATGCTGGAGGCCACGCTGGCCATGTTGATGATGCTGCCGCCACCGTTGGCAAGCATCTTGGGCAGCACCGCCTGAATCATCCAAAACTGGGAACGGGCATTCAGGTTCATGGCGAAATCCCATTGCTCGTCGGTGGCATCCAACGCGGTATTGCTGTGCACATAACCGGCGCAATTGAACACCGCATCAATCCGGTCGAGTCGTTCCACCAAGGCGTGAATGGCCGGCTTGTTCAGCACATCCAGCGTGGCGGTGTGCACATTGGCGTGGTTGGCAAATGTCTTGAGCAGATCAGGATTGACATCGGTGGCCCAAACGGTAGCTCCCTCGGCCGCCATGGCCACCACCGCGGCATATCCTATGCCCTGTCCTGCGGCGGTAACGAGAATGGTTTTATGGGCTAGGCGCATGGCTGATCTCCTGAAAAACGCATAGCTTAATCATTTCACAGGAGGACTCCGCCGGGTTCATTGAACCAGCGCCACCGCTTGATCGACAAAACGGTAAATTTCCAGCGGCAATTGGCCATTCGGTCCCAGCGTCTTCTTGTCGCGGTGCTGCCCGGTGCGCACCACCACCAGTTGCTGCGATGGCACGACGATCACATACTGCCCTTCGTGGCCTTGCAACAAATAAAACGGGTGCTTGTATTGCCAGTCCATCCACAGCGAATGGCCATAGAACGGTTTCAAATCAGGTTGACGCATGCGTTCAATGAACGCTTTGTCCAACAGCGCTTGACCGTTCCATTCACCATCTTGCAACAGCAACTGACCGAAGCGGGCAAAGTCGCGGGCGCTGGCGAAAATGCAGCAATAGGTGCGCTCCATGCCGCCCTCGGCAGCTGGTCTGTCCAGCGTGTAAACAGCATCGTTTTCCATGCCCAGCGGCTGCCACAGGCTGCGCGACAAATGCCCGCTGACGGTTAACCTAGGTTCTTTGGCCTGCAAAGCACGTTTTAAAAACACGCCCAGCAACTGAGAACTGCCGCTGCTGTATTCGTATTCACTGCCGGGCTCACGCTCAAAGCCGTGCGACAACACCAGCGCCTGCGCGTCCCGGCCATAGTACAAATCGGCGGTCATGTTCAACGGCAGGTAATAGTTTTCATCCCATTCATGGCCAGACTTCATGGCGCTGAGTTGGGCCACCGTCGCTTTTTGTCCGCGCGGGTCATTGGCGTATTCCTTGATTTGCTCGGTCAGCGGCGCATCAAAACTGCTGATGAACCCTTGTTTGACGGCCAAAGCGGTCTGCAAGGTGGTGATGGTTTTGGCCATAGAAAAAGAATTGGTCAGGCTTTGCGCGTTGTAAGGCGCGAAATATTCCTCATGCACCAATGCGCCTTTGTGCACCACCAAAAACGCCGCTGTGCCGTATTGCTTTAAATAGTCCTGCGTGTCTGCTGCCAAGGGTGTTTGGTTGTAACGCGCGTCTTTGGGCCAGGATGTAGAACTGCCTTTCGCGATGGTGCGTTGGTCGAAATTTTTCGCGTCATCAATATAGGCGGTGCGGTGACCTTGCATATACGTACTCTTCAATGCACGCCAGATATAGCCATGTCCGGTCAATGGCAAAGCAGCTGCCAACACTACCAAGAGTGCGAGCACTCCCCAAGCAATTTTTTTCATGATGGACTCCGTTGTTGGGCTGAATTTACCCCAGACACAAGGCAGATCACCACCATGACAGGAAGTTTTTCCCGTAGATAATCGTTTCAATGAACGCAGAGGAACTGTTAACCCAACTGATTTATCTCACCTACCGTTTGGCGAATTTTGTCAACAACAGTTTGCTCGATGACCCTGCCTATCTTGCGTTGATATTCACATGACTGTGGTCATGCACTGGCTTTAATACAAAGTCAAACTGATGGCGTAGGCCACCGCCGCTACAAAAGCACTGGCCGGAATGGTCAGTATCCAAGCCCAGACGATGGTGCCTGCTATCCCCCAGCGCACAGCACTGGCCCGACGCACAGAACCGACGCCGACAATCGCACCGGTGATGGTGTGGGTGGTGGACACAGGAATGCCAAGAGCAGTGGCCAGGAACAAGGTCATCGCACCGCCGGTTTCGGCGCAAAAACCGCCAACCGGTTTGAGCTTGGTGATGCGCTGACCCATGGTTTTGACAATGCGCCAGCCGCCCATCAAGGTGCCGCAGGCAATGGCGGCGTAGCAGGCAAAAATCACCCAAAAAGGCGGCAAGCTGTCTTGCGCGGATGAATAACCTGTGGCGATCAACAACATCCAAATGATGCCAATGGTTTTTTGCGCATCATTGCCGCCGTGCCCCAAGCTGTAAGCACCGGCAGACACCAGTTGCAAGCGCCTGAACCATTGGTCTACCGCTGACGGGGTGGAACGCACAAACACCCAACTGACGATCAGCATCATCAATGAGCCCAGTAAAAAGCCGAGCAAGGGCGAGACAAAAATAAACACCACGGTTTTCATCACACCGGCGAGCATCAGCGCCGAGGTGCCGGATTTCGCCAGCACGCTGCCCACTATGCCGCCGATCAAAGCATGCGATGAGCTGCTGGGAATGCCGTAATACCAAGTGACCAGATTCCAGGTGATGGCGCCGACCAAAGCGCCAAACACCACATGTATGTCCACCACGCCGGGCATGACGATGCCTTTGCCAATGGTGGCAGCCACTGTCAGCTGAAACACAAACAAAGCAATGAAGTTGAAGACGGCGGCGAACACCACGGCCTGGGTTGGCTTTAAAACACCGGTGGAAACCACGGTGGCAATCGAATTGGCTGCATCATGAAAGCCGTTGATGAAATCGAACATCAAAGCCAGGAACACCAGCAGCACCACGATCCAAATAGCTGTTTGCATCACAACATCCTGTCAGTCAAAAGGGTCAGGAGTTTTCGAGAATGATGCCTTCAATCAAATTGGCCACATCCTCGCATTTGTCCGTGATGGTTTCGAGCAATTCGTAAATGGCTTTGAGTTTGATCAATTCACGCACATCAGCTTCTTCGCGAAACAATTTGCTCATGGCGCTGCGCATGACATGGTCTGCATCCGATTCCAGCCGGTCGATTTCCTGACAGGTTTTCAACGCACCTTCGGCCACTTTCGGGTCGGCCAATTTACCGATCAACTTGATGGCATCGTTGACACGGCTACAGCATTTCACGCCCAGATCGGTGAGGATGAAAATTTCATCCGTCATTTTCTTCACGTCATACAAACTCATGGTTTCGGCTGAATCCTGAATCAGGTCAGCCACATCGTCCATGGTGTTGATCAGAGAATGGATTTGCTCGCGGTCAATCGGCGTGATGAATGTTTTGTGCAAGGCCGTGCTCACATCATGGGTGATCCGGTCCGCCGCACTTTCCGCCTTGTCCACATCCAAGGTGTACTTTTCGCGCAGACTCAGGTTGTCATAGTTCTGCACCAGGTTGGAAAAAGCCTGGGAAGCTTCCACGATCCGGTCTGCATGCCGGTTAAACATATCGAAGAAATCCGCTTCACGGGGAAGTAATTTGGAAAAAAGCATGGTGTTCTTGTGTATGAAAGGGTTGGGGCAGCGGCTTGAACTGTCATGACATTGTCACAAATTTCCGACTGCCCCCTGAAACCACGCGTCTGAACAGTACGTCTTGGCCAAAAAGTAAGTGCCTGTTACTCGCAATAAAGGGGCACATACCTACATTCGTCGCCATGAATACACGCTTTCCCCCCACCGAACGCCCGCCCGCCCAAGACTCCCAAGCAGTGGAATGGCTGTCACAACTGCTGCTCAAGAGCTTGTCGCTGAATGCCTCTGACATACACCTTGAGCCGTTTGACCATGTGTTGCGGGTGCGCATACGCCGTGACGGTGTCTTGTGTGAAATGCCCTCACCGGCGGCCAGTCTGCGTGAACAAATTATTTCGCGCATCAAAGTTCAGTCCCGGCTGGACATAGCCGAAAAACGTCTACCGCAAGACGGCCGCATGCAATTGATGCTCAACCAGCGGCTGGTGGATATGCGTGTCAGCAGTCTGCCCACAGTGCATGGCGAAAAACTGGTGCTGAGAATCCTGAATTTGCAATCCGACCAACTTGAATTTAACAAGCTGGGGCTGGGCGACACGGAACAACAGCTGCTGCTGCAAGCCATACACAAGCCCAACGGCCTGGTGCTGATCACCGGCCCGACTGGCTCAGGCAAAACCGTCACGCTCTATACCTGTCTTCACCATTTGAACAAACCACAGGTGAATATCGCAACAGTGGAAGACCCGTCTGAAATTGTGCTGCCGGGTGCCAACCAAGTGAATGTGAATGAAAAAATTGGTCTGAGCTTTGATACCGCCTTGCGTGCCTTGCTGCGCCAAGACCCGGATATTTTGATGGTGGGTGAAATCCGCGACCAGGCCACCGCCGAGATGGCGGTCAAAGCGTCGCAAACCGGTCATTTGGTGCTGTCGACATTGCACACCAACGATGCGCCGTCTACCTTGACCCGCTTGCACCAAATGGGCATTGCCGGCTTCAATCTGGCCAGCAGCGTCAACCTGATTTGTGCGCAACGCTTGCTGCGCCGCTTGTGCAGTGCATGCAAACAAGCTTTGCCGCATGGCAATGGCTACCAAGCGGTGGGCTGTGAGCAGTGTTTGGATGGTTACCGTGGTCGGGTCGCTATTCATCAGGTGATGCCCATCACCCCTGCGTTGCAAACTTTGATTCTTCAACAAGCGGGGACACAGGCGCTGGCAGAGCAGGCGGCACAAGAAGGCGTGAAAAGCTTGCGCGAAGCCGGTTTGCAGAAAGTGGCCAACGGCGAAACCACTTTGCAAGAAGTGTTGGCTGCCACCCATGGTTGATCCGCTGGCACACACACAAGTGCAGCTTGTCCCGACAACGGCTTACAAGCGCGCGAGCCACCAGCAGTTGTGTGAGTTCACCCGACAACTCGCTACCCTGATAGGCGCAGGTGTGCCATTGCTGCAATCCTTGGATACGGTGTACCAAGGCATGAAGACGCAAACGCTGGCACCGGTGATTCGAGACTTGCACGCCCATGTGTCTGTTGGCTTATCGTTTCAAGCGGCGCTGCAAGCCACCGGTGTGTTTGACCGCATGTATTGCCAGATGGTGGCAGCAGGCGAGTTGGCCGGTACTTTGGACGACATGCTGAACCGCTTAGCCTACCAAACAGAAAAGCATGAACGATTAATGCGCAAACTCAAAGCGGCCATGGTCTACCCTGTTGCTGTTCTGCTGATTGCGGCTGTGGTTGTCGCCGTGATATTGATATGGGTGGTGCCCGTTTTTCAATCTATTTTTGATTCTTTCGGTGCGCAACTGCCCGCCCCTACCCGTTTCATATTGAACATGAGCGCGGGCTTGGCGCATTGGGGCGTACCTATATTGCTTGCCGCGTTGTGTATCGGTTTTTCTGTACGGCATCACTACCAACGCAGCGACAACTGGCAATGGCAAATGGCTGTTTGGAGTTTGCGAGTTCCTTTCATTTCAGGATTGATACGCAGCGCCAACCTGGCCGTGTGGACCCGCTGTCTGGCCATGTTGTGCCAATCAGGTATTGCGCTGTTAGATGCACTCGAAGTGCTGGCCGGTGTGTGTCACAACCGTGTGTATGCCATGGCTTGTTTAGACATACGGCAGTCGGTGCTGCGCGGCTCCAGCCTGGCGGCCTCCATGGACAACCTGGGGAATGAGTCAGCAGAGCGGCTGCGTTTGTTTCCCGCATTGCTGGTTCAAATGATTGACATAGGCGAACAGTCCGGCACCTTGATCCACTTGCTGAGCAAAGCGGCTGATGCGCAGGAGTTCACGCTTGAACAGCGAATAATGGGGCTCACACAACTGATTGAACCCTTGTTGGTGGTGGTCTTGGGTGGCGTGGTCGGCGGCATGGTGGTGGCTTTGTACCTGCCGGTGTTTCAACTCGGGCAAGTGATGTAAGCCTCGCGTCTTATAGACTCCACGCCATGAACACCACCCAGTTAAAGCGCATCGGTTTAACCGGCGGCATTGGCAGCGGTAAATCCACCTTGGCCGGTTTGCTGGCGAACACAGGTATGGCGTTGATTGATGCAGACGAAGTTTCGCGCTCACTCACCGCCACCGGTGGGGCCGCTATTGCAGCGATTACCCAAACCTTTGGTGAGGAATTTATCGCTTCTGACGGCAGTATGAACCGGGATCGCATGAGGCAATTGGTGTTCAGTCAACCTTCTGCCCGGGTTCAGTTACAAGCGCTGTTACATCCCTTGATCGCAGAGGCTATGCATCAGAAAATGCGATTCCTTATGGATAAAAATACTGCTTTGGTATTGATAGATATTCCTTTATTAGTTGAATCAACTTATTGGCGCAGTCAAATGGACAAAATTCTGGTGGTCGATTGCTCTGTCGACACCCAGGTGCGTCGGGTTACCCGGCGCAGCCATTTACCCGCCGAAGAAGTCTTGCGCATCATTGGCAGTCAGGCCAGTCGCACGCAACGTTTAGCCGCTGCCGACTGGGTGCTGAACAACGAAGCCGACGATCTGACGCTTTTGCAAAAACAAGCTCTTGACATACAACTGCATTTTTAGCCTCAATACTTGGTTTTAAGGGGCTTGTCAGCGGTTATCATTTCCGCTGTTTCAACCCTGACTACTTTGGCTATTTGTGATCCTCTACGAACACCCATTTAACGAGCG